>JAVHRO010000081.1:0-13682 GCA_036171675.1 Vicingus sp.
ATTATTCAATATCAAGTAGATGATGTAATGACTTACATTGATAAAGATTGGTCGGAGGGAGGCAGTTTTATTAAATTGGGTTTTGATGTAGTTGGCGAAAAAAACGTTTTTGCCCATTATTTTGATGTAGAAAAACAACAATTTGTTGATGTTTTAAATAAAAATAATAATTGCATAACTATTTATAAATCAGGATTATTAAAGTTGTTGTTTAGAGTTAAAGAATGATTAGATTCCTGTTTCCGTTACACTTCATAGGAATGACGACAGTAAACTTTTTTTTTCAAGATTATCATCTTTACTTCCCATCTACGTCTTTCCTGCGAAGGCAGGAATCTAGTTTTAAAACTACTCACCAGCAAACGCTGGTTTATTTTTTATTAAAAATGGGCACAGTAACAATTAGTTTAATATTGTTTTCATATTTATTCAAATTGATGGTATTCTTTTATTAACTGAGTAGGGATTGTCAAAAGCAATCAAATCAATTGAGTATGATATCCAAGCATATTTGTAGCCAATTTGAAACATTGGGGCTAAATCTACTCGATGAGTTTTACCAAGAAATAAGTGTCTTACGTTAATTCCTGCATTAAAATGTTTAGTGCCAAATAAAACTGCACAGCCTAATATATTGATCTTCTCGATGTCAGGTTCATTAATAAACCTTTCATAATAAATAACGGACTTTCTAAATGTACCTGAGTTCTTTATTTTCCAAGTATTTTGTCTATTTATAGAAGCACCAAGAAATATTGATTTATAATTATAAGGCTGAAAAGCACCTTCTAAATTTATTTTGTATTGAGTTTGAGTAAATCCAGTAGTTCCATAAATTAATAATATTATCGTGAAGCACTTTTTCATAAGTTAGATTAAATTATTATTTAGGCTATGTAATGTTTACCAACATTCGTGTACGTAAAATCTAATATTTATTGACATTTTTGTTGCCAAATGTACAATTTAAAGCAAGCTTAGCAAAATGTTTTTGTTGAGCTATCCCGCAATCTCCTGAGCAGCAATCCACCCTGTAGTCCATGCTGCTTGAAAGTTAAAACCACCAGTTACAGCATCAACATCAAGCACTTCTTCTGCAAAAAACAAGTTGGGTATTTTTTTGCTTTCCATGGTTTTAAAATCCACTTCGTTTAATTTAACTCCACCGCAACTTACAAACTCACTTTTAAAGGTGGTTTTTCCACTCGAGTGGTAGGTATCGCGTATCAAAGCTTCGGTGAGTTTGTTCAACTGTTTTTTAGAAACATCAGCCCATTTCATTTCATCGTTAATTCCTGCTCGGTTAATTAAGTAAAGCGAAAGTTTCTTAGGTAAACCAAACCCAAATTGATTAATTACTTTTCGGCTTCCAAATTCAAGTTTGTTCTGGTGGTAAATTTCGTTCAATTGGTCGTCTTTTTTATCCATCAACCAATCCACCATAAAATCGAACGCATAATTTTTTTCGTTCAACACTCTCGATGCCCACGCAGAAAGTTTTAATATTGCTGGCCCGCTTATGCCCCAATGCGTAATTAACAACGCGCCTTGTTCTTCAAATTTTGTAGTTAATATCTTCACTTTTGCAGGCGTGGCAATTCCTTGCAATTCGGTTATTTCATGGTTGGGTAGGTTAAACGTAAACAACGAAGGGGTAGGAGGTTCAACTTCAATTCCAAGATTAGTAATAAAGCTATAGTTTTCTAGTTTATTAAAACCACCGGTAGTAACCACAATTTTTTTTGAACGATAGGTTTTTTCGTTGGTAATGATTTCGAACTCATTATTGTTTTGTGAAATGGATGCTACTTTTGTGTTGAAAATAACTTCTACTTTATAGGTAGAAAGGTCTTTCATAAAACAATCGATAATGGTTTGAGAATTGTCGGTGACAGGAAATATTCGTCCATCAATTTCAGTTTTAAGTTCAACACCACGTTCGTTAAACCAATCTATGGTGTCGTTTAGTTGAAATAGATAAAAAGCGCTCAACAATTCTTTGTTTCCTCGTGGATAATATTTAACCAGTTCTTTAGGCTCGAAACAATCGTGAGTAACGTTGCATCGTCCACCACCAGAAACCTTCACTTTTGAGAGTAGTTGAGACGTTTTTTCTAAGACTGCTACTTTTAATGATTGGTTGAGCCGAGCAATGTTTATTGCAGCAAAAATACCAGCGGCGCCACCTCCAATTATTATAACATCGTAGTTCTTATTCATTGGGCAAAACTACATAAAAAATGAACCCGTTTTAGTTAACCAAATCATTTGAAAAAGTAGTTTCACTTTAACCAATTTAATTACAACAAATAACCTCAAAGAAAATATAATATCAAATTTGCATGGAGAAACACTTATATTCAAAACAATATTCTATGTAAAAAGTTAGATTATTATTTTATAATTATAGACATTTACAGAATAATATTTTAAAAATATAATAATATGAGCAATTTTAAACCAGCAAATCAGATACAAGATTTGCAATATTTTGGTGAATTTGGTGGTGTAAACCCATCTATCACTGATTCTTCCACGTTTACTTTTTTACAAGCGGGCAAAATGGAAGAAGTTTTTGAAAAAGAAATAGAAGGTTGTTACCTTTATTCTCGCCACTGGAATCCAATGAACAGGTATTTGTCGCAAGCCATTGCCAAAATGGAAGGTACTGAAAGTGCTTCAGTTACAGGTTCTGGAATGGCAGCTATTACTAATACCATTTTACAGCTTTGTTCATCTGGAGATGAAATCGTTTCTAGTAGAACGATTTATGGTGGAACTTATGCGTTTTTCAAAAATTTCTTACCACGTTTTGGTATCAAAACCACTTTTGTGGATTCAACCGATATGAATAAAGTTAAAGCAGCAATTACCTATAAAACCAAAGTAATTTATTGCGAAAGTATTAGTAACCCCATGTTAGAAGTTGCAGATTTACCGAATCTGGTTAAACTAGCCAAAGAATTTAACTGTAAATTGGTGGTTGACAATACTTTTTCACCATTAATGATTTCGCCATCCATTTTAGGAGCTGATGTGGTAGTTCATAGTATGACCAAATTTATCAATGGTTCTAGCGACTGTGTGGCTGGTGTAATTTGTGGGAAAAAAGAATTTATTGATTCACTTTCTGATGTAAATGCTGGAGCTAGTATGTTGTTAGGTCCTGTTTTAGATAGTTTCCGTTCGGCAAGTATTCTTAAAAACCTTAGAACTTTGCATGTAAGAATGAAACAACACAGTACAAATGCTTTACATATAGCTACAAAATTAAGTGATGATGGACAAAAAATTATTTATCCAGGATTACCAAAACACCCACAACACGAATTATTAAAAACCCAATGGAATGAAGAGTTTGGCTTTGGAGGTTTGTTTGTGTTGGATGTTAAAACGAAAGAAAGAGCGAATCACTTAATGGAATTGATGCAAAATAACAATGTCGGGTATTTAGCGGTAAGTTTAGGAAGTTACAAAACTTTGTTTAGCGCACCAGGCGGAAGTACTTCGTCAGAAATACCTGAGGATGAACGTATGGCTATTGGTTTATCGGAAGGTTTGGTGCGAATGAGTATAGGTTTAGATAATGACCCCGAAAGAACCTATCAAACCATTAAGAAGTGTTTACAACAATTATAAAATAAAAAAAGCTCCGATAAAATCGGAGCTTTTTTTATTCAACAAAATGAATTATTCGTCAGTTTTAGTTTTGTCTTTAACACCTTCTTCCATTATTGCTCTTTCTGTTTCTTTAGCATCACCTTTTTCTTCAGTGCTTTTTGTTTTGCTAGCGCAACATGCTTTTTTACAATCTTTACCGCATTTTTCAGTTTCCTTCTTTTCTTCGTTAACTGGTTTTGCTACTTCTTTTTTAACAGTTGTTTTAACTTGCGTTTGAGCTTTAGCAGAACTAACAGATATTACCATACAAACAACGGTGGCAATAGTTAGCATAATATTTTTTTTCATAATAAATAGGGTTGGTTTAACAAATTGATTTTCAATTATAATGCCAAATTAGTAAAAAAAACAAAGCCTTGCATTTTGCAAGGCTTTGAATATTATTTAATTTAATAATTACGCTACAATACTCACTGATGGACCAGCGGCTACTAATGATTTTCCTTCTTCAGTATCCGTAAATTTTTCGAAGTTTTTCACAAATAAAGCAGCAAGTTTGTTGGCTTTATCGTTCCATTCTTCTCTATTTGCATAAGTATCACGAGGATCTAAAATTGAAGGGTCAACACCTGGTAAAGAAGTTGGTACTTCCAAATTGAAAATTGGAATTTTTTTAGTTTGTGCTTTTTCAATGGAGCCATCTAAAATAGCATTGATAATTCCTCTAGTGTCTTTTATAGAAATTCGTTTTCCACTTCCATTCCAACCTGTGTTAACTAAATATGCTGAAGCACCATTAGCTTCCATTTTTTTAACCAATTCTTTACCATATTGAGTTGGGTGTAAGCTTAAGAACGCAGCACCAAAACAAGATGAGAATGTTGGGGTTGGCTCAGTAACACCACGTTCAGTTCCAGCTAATTTAGCAGTAAAACCAGATAAAAAATGGTATTTTGTTTGATCTGGAGTTAACTTAGATACTGGAGGCAGTGTTCCAAATGCATCAGCAGAAAGGAAGATAACTTTTTTAGCTGGACCAGCTTTTGAAACAGGGGTTACAATGTTGTCGATATGATAAATTGGGTAAGAAACTCTGGTGTTTTCTGTAACTGATTTATCGTTAAAATCAATTTTTCCATTCGCATCAACTGTTACATTTTCTAGTAATGCATTTCTTCTAATAGCAGCATAAATTTCTGGCTCAGAATCTTTATTTAAATTAATCGTTTTTGCGTAGCAACCACCTTCAAAATTAAATACGCCTTCATCGTCCCATCCATGCTCATCATCACCAATTAATTGTCGGCTTGAATCGGTTGATAAGGTAGTTTTTCCTGTCCCTGACAAGCCAAAGAATATAGCGGTATCTCCATCTTTACCAACATTTGCAGAGCAATGCATAGAAGCTATACCTTTTAAAGGTAAGTAGTAGTTCATTAATGAGAATAACCCTTTTTTCATTTCGCCACCATACCAAGAGCCACCAATAAGTTGTATTTTTTCGGTTAAATTAAAAACAATAAAGTTTTCAGAATTCACCCCATGTTCTTGCCATTTTTTATTGGAAGTTTTAGATCCATTCATTACAATAAAATCAGGCTCACCAAAAGTTTTCAATTCAGCATCTGTTGGTCTTACAAACATGTTTTTCACAAAGTGGGCTTGCCAAGCTACCTCCATAATAAAACGAACTTTTAATCTTGTATTGATATTTGCACCACAATAGGCGTCAACAACAAATAATGTTTTATCAGAAAGTTGATCAGCAACCGTTTTTTTTAAATCATTCCATATGGCTTGAGTAGTAGGTTTATTATCATTTTTTGCTTTATCAGAATTCCACCAAATGGTGTTCTCAGTTACACTATCTTTAACAAAATATTTGTCTTTAGGTGATCTACCAGTAAACACACCAGTCATCACATTTACAGCACCTAATTCTGTGTTTTGACCAACTTCAAAGCCTGTTAACGAAGGATCCATTTCATATTCATACAATTTTTCGTATGAAGGATTGTAGATAATTTCTTTATTTCCTTTAATTCCTAAACCATTTAATGATTTAGTAATAGATGCTAAACTAAATTCCATGATAATTTATTAATATGATTAATTATAATTGATACACGTCGATGCCTTATGGCTTAACATCGCAAAATTCCTATATCTTTTTGAATAATTACAAAAAAATACTATCTTTTTTGAACACCTTTTGAATCGAATTTAATGTTTGCCATATCGGTTTCACCTATGGTTTCTTTGACTGTGGTAATGAATAATTTCTTTTTAGCTGTTGATAAGTTTTTTAAGTCATAATTTAAATCAGTTTCTCCTTCACGACCCCAAGAACGAACTTCTGCATCAATATTGGTATGGTTGTCTTTATTAAATTTTGCAACAGCTTCTTCAAGTTTAACTTTCAATTTGTAATCAACACCTTCTCCTTTACTAATAAATTGAACAATTATGTCAAAAATTTTATCGGTTGGATTCACTGTTTCTAGCGTTTTTTCGGATGTTGAATTATCATTTGCTACAGAAGTTTTTTGACCATTTTTACAAGCAATTAGGCTTATTGCTGATAGAATGATTATTAATTTATTCATAAATAGTTATTTTTAAATATTTAATGGCTCAAAATTACGTTTTCTATGCCATTTTTTTTTGTAAAATACAAATAATTTGCCAAATGGTATACTGATTAAATAAATCGTTTAAAAATTATTTCTAATCTTTCTACCACCTTTAATTATCTCCTGAAAGTGCTTTTGAATGAAGGTTACTTTTAAATTTATTTAATTAAATTCGTGGTCTAAATTATAAACTAATGAAGAAAAATCAATTTGTAACAATGCTTTTATTGTTAGTTTCGACTACTAATTTTGCACAAAAAAAAGATATTAATCTCGAAGATATTTGGAGTAGTTATTCGTTTTATGCCAAATCTATTGATGGTATTCGCTCATTAAACGATGGAAATTACTTTACTACGATTGAAAAAACTAAAGAAAATGGTACAGCCTTAGTAAAACAATCGTATTCAGACAAAAATTACAGAAATACTATTGTTGATTTTAACGAATTATTGGTGGATAATAAACCTATTGTTGTTGATGAGTATGATTTTAACTCAAACGAAAGCAAGCTACTAATTGCTTATGATAATGAATCTATATATAGGTATTCTAGTAAATCACAGTATTTGGTGGTGGATTTAGCAACAAAAAAAATCACAAAACTCACTGATGGAGAAAAACAAATGTATGCTACATTTTCACCTAATTCTTCAGCTGTAGCTTATGTGAAAAACAATAATTTGTTTTACAAAAATTTAGTCAACAACGCTGAAGTGCAAATAACTTTTGACGGAGAAGCAGGTAAAATTATTAATGGAGCTTCAGATTGGGTATATGAAGAGGAATTGGAAGTTGTTCAAGCATTTAAATGGTCGCCAGATGGGAATAAAATAGTGTATTATAAATTTAATGAAACTAATGTTAAAGAGTGGACATTAGAATATTATAACGATTTATATCCACAAAAGTACCACTACAAATATCCTAAAGCAGGGGAACAAAATTCGAAGGTAGACATCTATGTATATGATTTAAATACCAAAGAAAATAAAAAAATTGTAATTCCAATTGAGTACGAATATGTTTCAAGAATAAATTGGAGTAATGATTCAAAAAGTGTTGCTATTCAATCACTTAATAGACTTCAAAATCATTTGTCAGTAAACTTAATTAATGTGGAAAACAATGAATCTAAATTGATTTACGACGAAAAAGATGAACGGTATGTTAAAGTTCCAACTACTGTTTTCTTTAAATCAAAAAATCAGTTTATTATTACCAGTGAAAAAGATGGATATAACCATGCGTATTTATACGACCTTACTGGGAAATTAATTACACAAATCACAAAAGGAAGTTGGGAAATAACTGATTTATATGGAGTTGATGAAAAAAATGGGACTATTTATTTTCAATCTACTGAAATTTCCCCAATGACAAGAAACATTTATAGTATTAAATTAACTGGAAAAGATAAAAAAATATTAAATACATCCAATGGTGTTAACCATGCCGAATTCAGTTCCTCATTTAAGTATTTCATCAACACTTGGTCTAATGCCATTACACCGTATAAAATAACCATTAACGACAATAGTGGTAAGGTTATTAGGATACTTGAAGATAATCAACTTACAACTGAAAAACTTAACAAGTTTAATATTTCTGTACCAGAGTTTTTCAAAGTAACAATAAACAACGAAGAATTAAATGGCTGGATGATAAAGCCTAAAAACTTTGACTTAACAAAAAAATACCCTCTTTTCATGTATGTTTATGGTGGAGATGGTAATCAAACTGTAATGGATCAATATGATGGATTTAATGGAGCATGGTTTCAACTTTTAGCAAGTAAAGGTTACATGGTAATTTCGGTCGACAATAGAGGCACTGAAGGTAGGGGAGGTTCATTCAAAAAATCGATCTACAAACAATTAGGTAAATTTGAAACAGAAGATCAAATTGAAGTTGCAAAATACTTTTCCTCACTATCTTATATTGATGGAAGTAGAATAGGTATTTTTGGTTGGAGTTTTGGAGGATATCTTTCGAGTTCTTGTTTATTAAAAGGCGCTGATGTGTTTAAAACAGCGATTGCAGTTGCTCCTGTAACCAATTGGAGGTATTACGATAATATTTATACTGAACGCTATATGCAAACCCCTCAAGAAAATTCTAGTGGTTATGATGAAAATTCGCCAATCAATTTTGTAGAGAAACTTAAAGGTAATTATCTGCTTGTACATGGTACTGCTGATGATAATGTGCATTATCAAAACACTGCGGAAATGATTACAGCATTGGTTGAAGCCAATAAACAATTTACTCAATTCTCCTATCCAAATAAAAATCATGGGATACGTGGTGGAAACACCCGATTGCATTTGTATAATTTAATGACCAATTTTATCCTTAATAATTTATAGGTATTATTTTATTTATATATATTCGCATACTTATTTAAAAAATTTAAAAAACAACAGACTATGTCAGAAGTAAAAATAAAACACCCTAAAGCGCTATATCTACTGTTCTTTACTGAAATGTGGGAACGTTTTAGTTATTATGGAATGCGAGGTATACTTGTTTTATACCTAACTAAATCTTTTATAGAAGGAGGTTTAGCATTTGATAAACAAACTGCCATGTTAATTTATGGCTTCTTTACTGGATTTGTTTATTTTACTCCACTAATCGGTGGCTATTTAGCCGATAAATTTATTGGACAACGAAAAGCCATCACAATAGGTGGTATTACCATGATGATTGGACAATTTGTTTTGTTTGCCATCAACACTCATGTTGGTCTTTATGCAGGATTATTCTTATTAATCATTGGAAATGGATTTTTTAAACCTAATATTTCCACCTTAGTTGGTCGTTTGTATACCGAAAATGACCCAAGAAGAGATTCTGCATTTTCAATATTTTATATGGGAATAAATCTTGGAGCCTTTTTAGCTCCTTTGGTTGTTGGATTTTTCTCGGATAATTTGTTTGCTACAAAAGATGCTGCAGGAACTATTGTTACTTACGGATATAAATACGGATTTCTTGTTGCTAGTTTTGGAATGATGTTAGGTCAAGTTTTATTTAATATGCTTGCTGCAAAACATCTTGGTGACATTGGAACAAAACCAGCTAAACTTGAAATAGGAAGTGAGGCAGATATTGCTTCTAAAAAAGCTCTAACAAAAGAAGAAAGACAGCGTGTTATTGTTATTTTTATTTTAACCGCATTTGTAATTTTCTTTTGGGCTGGATTTGAACAAGCAGGATCATCTTTAACCCTATATACTGACGAATTTATCAATAGAAATGTTTTTGGGTTTGAAATTCCTACCGCTTGGTTTCAATCTGTTAATCCAATATTTATTGTAGCATTAGCACCATTTTTTGCATATTTCTGGACAACCGAAACTGGTAAAAAATTCTCAACACCAGTAAAAATGGGAATGGGGATGATTTTATTAGGAATTGGATTCTTTTTTATGTTAGGTGCGGTTACAGAAAGAGCCAATCATCCTGAAGATTTATTATATAAAGCGAATATTATGTGGTTAGTAATGACTTATTTTATTCATACCATTGGTGAACTTTCTTTATCTCCAGTAGGTTTATCTGTTGTAACAAAACTAGCACCTGTAAAATTGGCTTCATTAATGATGGGGGTATGGCTTTTAGCATCGTTCTTGGCAAATATTATTGGTGGATTTGTTGCTGGATTTGTAGAAAGCATGGGACCATTTGCAATATTTTCGACCATTGCAGGATTTGTTATAGTTTTAGGTTTAATAATGATTTTATTAAAAAAACCTATTCTGAAAATGATGCATGGTGTAAGATAATCAACTTATTTAATACATAAGTAGCCTACATTAAGTTTTTTTGTAGGCTATTTTTTTGAAGAATAATTCAATAAAATTGAGTTATTTTGAAATTATAAAAATGGTAAATTGGTACAGTAATTGATTTGATAAAAAAATAAAAATTAACACATGAATGGTTTAAAAAAACTTCCAATACTTTTACTGATATTAATTACATCTAGAGTATTTTCTCAAGAAGGTGTATTAAAACCTGGATACAAGGCTAATGCTGAAGGATGGTTAGTAGATATTAATGAGGCTTATGCAATTTCTAAAAAAACAGGAAAACCTATAATGGCAAATTTTACTGGTAGTGATTGGTGTGGTTGGTGTATACGCTTAAAATCAGAGGTTTTTGATAAGCCAGAATTTAAAAAATGGGCTGATAAGAATGTAGTTTTAATAGAATTGGATTTTCCAAGAAAAAAACAACTTCCAGATGAAATTGTTCAACAAAATGCAGGGTTACAAAAAGCATTTCAAGTTAATGGTTATCCAACTATTTGGGTGTTTAATTTAGATAAAGATGCCCAAACCAATCAATATAAAATTGAGGCGTTAGGTAAAACTGGTTATGTTAGTGGTGGCCCAACAGTATTTACTAATGGAGTGGATGAAATGATTAAAAAAGGAGCTAAGTAATGCAACTTATGGTTCTATTCCAATTTTAACAAATCCTTCTTTGTCTCAAATTACCCTCGTTTTCCTGTAAAGTTCAGAAGCTGGTCTGTTCAAAATGTGCCGTTGTAATATGTTGTCGTATTCCATACAGAGCAGATAATCTTTGTTATTCGTTCGGAATTTTGTTTAACGAATATAATTTTAAAAATATTATTACTGAAGGAACATGCAACTCACAAATTTCCAAACGTAGAAAATGATATAAAAGCTTTTCCTATATTACAAGTATTAGTTGAAAATGGACACCAATTAGTTCTATTTTCAATGAGAAGTGATATCTTAAATATACTTTTAATGATAACGAATTAGTGATTACTTAACCGCTGTATTAATTGGTTTATGAAAAATTTACGGCATACAAACAAATCCAACTCAACACAATTGAACTAAAAGCCCATAGGCTTATGCTCTATTGTACATTGATGCTGCTGTATTCGATTGATAAATCGCCTTTAGCCCTCAACAATAGTTAAATTAGCTTAAATAAGCAGCTATTTCGCCGTTGCTACTAAATTCCATCGAAATGTTGTTTTTTAAGGTAGTTGATAATGCTAAACCGTTGTAATGGATTCCGATAGGATATTTTTTATTGTTTCGGTCAACCAATACAGCTGTTGACATTCGTTTAATGGGATAATCCAAAATAAATTTTACGCCATAAATTAACGTTTTTCCTGAATTTAATACGTCATCAACTAATATTACTACTTTATTATTTAATATTTCGGTGGGTTTATCCATTTCAATTTTATGATTTAATGGATGGTCTTTATCAAGTGTTAATTTTACCAAGTTAAATTCAACAGGAGTTGTTGAAATGGTATTTAATTTTTCTACAATTTTTTTAGCAAATAAATATCCGTTAGAGGCAATACCAACAATAACTATTTCATTTTCCTGATAATTATCCTCCAATATTTGATAGGCTATACGATCTATTTTTTGAGAAATTTGAAGATGATTTAAAATCAATGTTTTATCAGTAGGCATTGTAGGTAATTTTATTTTATTCGTATTTCAACATTATTATATTGTACCAAATCTCCTTTAAATAATTTTTTTCTGATTCGAAATTCTACTTCATGGTTGTATTGAACCAATCCATCTTCAATAACTAGCTTGGCATGTCCTCCAGTTTCACATAAACCTAATAATTTGAGCAGCTTATTTAATTCGATGTAGTCGTGAGTTAAGTCAAATTCAATAATTTCCATTATTCGTATTCAGGGTTTAAAAAGTCTTTAACTATGGTGTTAAATTCTTTCTGTGCTTCAAAAAAAGGATAATGAGCTGAGTGTTTCAACACTTCAAGTCTTGAATTGGGTAAGTTTTCTTGCAACAGTTGTGAAGAAGCGAAGGGAACATTATCTAGGTCACCAAGAATAATTAATGTAGGACATGTAATTAAATTCATGCCTTCAGTAATATTATAGTTGAAAAAATTCTTTTCCATTATGCTATTCACGATTAACATGTTATTGGCTGTTTTTTCTGAAAAAATCATATCCTTATAAAGTTCGTCAACTTTGGTTTGGTCAGCTAAATTTACTTTTTCTTCAATTTTAATAGCCTCAAGTATGGTTTCTGGTTTTCGATTATCAAAATCTTTTGATCCCATTGTTTTTACCATTTTTTTAATATCTTCTTCGGAGCGTTTACTTTCCATATTTTTAAACATTTGATCAAAAAATTCGGAAGTTGCTGGAGCAGGAGAGATAAGGATGAGCTTTTTTAACCGGTCTGGATATTTTTTACCATAATTAATAGCTAAAACAGCTCCAAAAGAGTGTCCAGCTAGATTTAGTTTATCAATTTTTAGATAATTTCTAATTACTTCTAAATCCTCAACGTATTGATTTAAATTAATAGAAGATGTATCGCTTGGAAAATCTGTTTTACCACAACCACGTTGATCATAAAAAATAATTTGATAATCTGCTGCTAATTTTTCAAATGATGATGTAAGATAATTATGAAATAAACCAGGTCCGCTGTGTAAAACCAAAATTGGCTCACCATTACCCATTTTCACAATATAATGGTTAACTCCATTAATAGAAACTGTTTCTTCAATTACTTGTAAAGTAGAATCATTTTTAGAAAGATTAGTGGAAGAATTGCCATTTTTATTCTCACAGGACATTAAAAAAATAGTCATTAGTACTACTAAATTTATTCGAAATATTGTCATAATTTAACTATGTTTTAATTTATTAATAGTTAGTGTTGGATTTTCGGCATTAAAAATAAAACTGCCAGAAACAAGCACGTCAGCACCTGCATCAAATAGCTTTTTAGCATTATCTGTAGTTACACCACCATCAACTTCAATTAATGCTTTCGAATGAGTTGATTCAATTAATTGTTTTGTTTGTTTAATTTTTTTATAAGAATTTTCAATAAAAGATTGTCCTCCAAAACCTGGATTTACACTCATTATCAAAACTAAATCCAAGTCTGCTATTATATTTTCTAAAACGCTTACATTGGTATGAGGATTTAATGAAACCCCAGCTTTCATTCCTTCAATTTTAATAGCTTGAATTGTTCTGTGTAAATGAGGACATGCTTCGTAATGAACTGTTAAAATATTTGCGCCAGCAATTTTAAAATTGTGAATGTATTTATCGGGTTCAACAATCATTAAATGAACATCAAATGGCTTAGAAGAGTGTTTTCTAATAGCTTTAATTATTGGCATTCCAAATGAAATATTTGGAACAAAAACACCATCCATTACATCAATATGAAACCAATCGGCGTCACTACTATTAAGCATTTCACAGTCTTTTTGAAGGTTAGCAAAATCAGCAGATAAGATAGATGGAGCAATTAGATGCATTACGAAATATAATTTGCCACAAATTTATTAAATCTAACGCGTTAAAAAAAGCAGAAAGTTAAAAACTATTATAGGGTTATTAACAAAAAAAAG
>JAVHRO010000082.1:0-13310 GCA_036171675.1 Vicingus sp.
TATGAGGCTGATTACTAGTGGTTGTTAATGGTGTGGTATAAATAAATCGTAAATTATTGAATCTAGCATCAGCTGGAACAGGTTCATTATCGCCCCAATTGATAACGGCATCAAATCTAGCTGATGGGTCAGGCAACAAACCTATTATTCCTGTAGCTTCTTGTTTTAGACCAACATACATATTTTCTCCACCGTTATTGGTAAAAGTTCCTATGTCCATCCAGTTTCTCCAACCATCGCTTATTGTATTATTATTTAACAATCTACCTGTATTATAGCCTAGGTGTAAAAGACTACGAATTACTTCAATGTGTTCGTCACCTTTGTGGCTTATTCCAATTCTGGTTATATTTCCTTCAGGGTTGAATGGATCAGGATTTGGAGAATCATTTGTTGATATCCGCATGCGTTCTGCGGTATTGATGTTTAATCCATTATTTGTTGATGAGTTAGTTTGAATAATGAATGGAGTATTTTTATTCCATCTTAAATAACCAGCAGGTTCAGAATATCCGTACAAATTTTCATCAATAACTCCCAATCGTAAACCATCTGAAGCAACTTGCCCTGTAACATTGTTAGTTATTTGCAACCATGTTTCATCATTTGTTGGATTATTTAAGTGTAAAAGCGATTGTGGTGCGGTAAAATTAGTGCCAATGCCAACAAAGCCAAGTGTTGACCCTGTTACTCCCTGAATAACCATTCTAGAGTTATTATTTCCAGATGGAACATCTCCAGCAAAAAATGACCAGAGACCTGATTCTTGATGATTGAATAATATACTATTCCCGATTGTACGTATCAGAAAACCATCATTAGCACCCGTTCCAGTAACACCAGTATTTGTAATTTGAAACATCCTCCCGAAAATTCCATCATTAATGTGTAAATATGATTGTGGTGTGGTAAAACTAGCACCTATACCTACAAAACCAGTTGTAGCTCCACCAACAGGACCTCCGAGAATAGTCATACGTTGAGTGCCGTTGGTGTTAAACATCATCGCACCGTTTTGAACGGTTTCCAGCGTAACATCATCTGTACCCTGTGTATTAAACAATCGAAATACCTGATTGTTATCTCTAAACATTTGCCACTGCTGTGTAAAGCCAGCAGGAGCGACCGAACGAAACACCAATCCTCTGTCTCCTGCTAAGTTGGGGTGTAAAAAGGGTAAATAGGTAGTTGTTGTGTTTATCTCCAATGTTGAAGAAGGTAACAGGTTTGCTGTATAAACCCCCAATGCTTTTTCATTTTGGTTGTTTTCCAAAAAAGGTAATGCAGCTCTTCTCAATCTTGAATAATGTCCAGTTCCAAAACCAGCATAATCCATTCCGGTCTGTGCTGTTGTTTCCTCTGTGGTCAGTAACATAATAAAAAATGATGCTACCATAATTTGTAGTGATTTTCTCATGGTTTAATAATTTTTTGGTTAATATTAATTGATTTGTTGTGTGGTAATATATTGAGTAGGTATATTCCTTTTTCGAGAGCTGATGTATTTAGTTGGTAATATTCCGATGTAACATTCTGCTGGTATATCAACTTACCTGTGATGTCTATAAGTCTTAAATAATAGGGTTCTGTATAATGAATGTTAATGTAATCATCAAAAGGATTAGGATAAACGGCTACAGTTTTATCAGTTTCATTTTCAGAAATACCCGTGATACAATTGGTATAGTTAAAATCATTGAAATAACTATCTGGCCAATAAGGAAATCCTAAATCTACTCTGTGACTGAGCATATCAACTTGTTCTGGAATATAATTACATAAAGTTCCTGAAGCATTCGGATTATTAATAACCCCGATACTATATAACCCATAGTCAACGAGAGAGGTATCAATATCTTGGACATAGATTTTTCCATCCATACCCATCTGGAAATTATTCCATATAGTACCTTTATCAATCGTAAACTCAGAAGCTAAAACACTATTTTGATTATAATTAGTAACATCGTATTGTCTAAAATAAGCCGTATCTACACTTCCAAAAAAAGCCCCATCTAAACAACCAATATATAATTTTGAATTATCAGGAGAAAACGATATTCCATAAGGGTATGGGTATTGAATTGTAATAGGGTTTGAAAAAATACCTGTACAATTATCAAACTGATAAATTTCCACATAGCTACTGTCTTGAAGATAAAATGAAGATTGATAAGAATATGTTGTAGCTGCCATAGAACCATCAGGGGAAAATCTAAAATAACCATCACCCAATTCCCAGCCTATATTTCCAGGAGCTGACATCACAGGTGTAGAACTAAGCCCAGTTGATGTTAATGACCAAACATATAGTTGATTTGCAACAGGTACCCAGCTGCCAGAGCCACTTTTCTTTGATGCAATCCAAAAGTCGGTACCATTACAATGCTTAGTAACCCCTACTTTTTCGGTAGCCATTGAATCTATTAACACATTGTCTTTAGAAATAATTGCCCCCAACCCTCCATTTGCATTAATATCAACAATTGCATATAAAAATTGTCCATTAACATTACCCCCTTGTTCTGTATAAAAAATATAATAAATAGAATCATTTTGAGGTTGTGGAATACATGCACATTGTGTTGGATTGCAACATGATTGTAAAACTCCATTTGGCATGATTTGATGGTTTTTATCTCTTATAATTAATTTAGCATCATTAGAATCAGGAGCACCATAGAATAATAAATTACCGCAAGTATCACTCATGGTAAACGATTGTTCAGGACCATTTGATTTACCAGTAGTATCAACCACAGGTGTTCCAGAACTAAAGTCTAAGCCTGCACCATAACCAAAATACCAGTGGGTGGTGCGTTTTATGTCTGGGTTTTGAGCAAGCCCATTTATTGCCATTGTAAAGAGCATAATTACAGTTAGTGATATTTTAACCAGTTTATTCAAGATGTTTGAGTTAGTGAAAAGTGCTAACTAAAATAAACAAAATACTAATACAATACAATAAGCATTTAACCAACGGTTACAAAGTGCCTAAAATAAAACAAAAAGGAATGCAAAATAATACCTACTGGCACTTAGAGTACTTACGTGTAAATACTTAGTGGTGTTTTTTGTTGTGAAAAAGTTTATTCTTTAAGTTCATTAAACTTTCAGAAAAGTCTACTGACTGAACATAGTACCAAATTATAGGACATAAAAAAAACCGAAGATGGAGTACTTCCAACTTCGGTCTTCTTTATTAACTAATTTTCCTCTTCTAACTTATTTAAACTGACTCGCTACAACCAAATCCTTAGTTCCATGCGTCCATGAATAGAATCCCTCACCAGATTTTACGCCCATTTTACCAGCTGTAACCATATTTACCAACAACGGACATGGTGCGTACTTGGAATTTCCAAAACCAGTATAAAGTACGTTTAATATTGAAAGACAAACATCTAAGCCAATAAAATCGGCTAGATGAAGAGGTCCCATAGGATGTGCCATACCTAATTTCATCACGGTATCAATTTCTTCAACACCAGCAACGCCTTCGTGCAAAGAAATTATGGCTTCATTAATCATTGGCATTAAAATACGATTAGCTACAAAACCTGGATAATCATTTACTTCAACAGGAACTTTTCCTAATTTTTTTGATAAATCCATTATTAAAGAGGTCGTTTCATTTGAGGTAGAATAACCTCTAATTATTTCAACCAATTTCATGATAGGAACAGGATTCATAAAGTGCATTCCAATAATTTTATCCGCTCTTTTAGTTACTGAAGCAATTTTTGTAATCGAAATAGATGACGTATTTGATGCGATTATTACAGAGGAATCAGTGACTTCATCTAAACTCTTAAATATTTTTAATTTCAAATCGATATTTTCAGTAGCTGCTTCAACCACCAACTGAACGTTTTTAACTCCTTCGGCTAGTTCTGTAAAGATTTTAATATTACCAAGCGTAGCGGCTTTGTCCGATTCAGAAATAGTAGCTTTTGCCACCATTCTATCAAGGTTTTTGGTTATTGTTCCAATTGCTTTTTCTAAAGCGGGTTGAGAAACATCAATTAAATTCACTTGAAACCCACTTTGAGCAAAGGTATGAGCTATTCCATTACCCATTGTTCCTGCTCCAATTACTGCAATATTTTTCATATTTTTTTAGTATTTACGATTTTTGATTTACGATTTACGATTGAGAACATCAAACTTCAAACTTTGAACCCTATCAATGTCCTTTAGCCGATAAATACCTTTCTGCATCCAATGCGGCCATACAACCTGTTCCTGCGGCGGTAATTGCTTGTCGATAATTTTTATCGGCAGCATCACCAGAGACAAAAACTCCTGCCACATTGGTTTTTGATGTTCCTGGAATATTTTTAATATAACCTACTTCATCCATATCTATGTAAGGTTTAAAAATTTCGGTATTAGGTTGATGTCCAATAGCAACAAAAAATCCAGTACAAGGAATTATTTTTTCTTCATTTGTTTTATTGCTTTTTACACGCACACCTGTAACTAAATCATTTTCTCCTACTATTTCAATAGTTTCGGTATTAAATAGTATTTCAATATTAGAGGTGTTTTTTACACGTTCTTTCATTATTTTGGATGCTCTAAAATCGTCCTTACGAACCAACATCGTAACTTTTTTACAAATATTTGATAAGTAATGAGCCTCTTCACAAGCCGAATCGCCTGCTCCTACAATTACAGTCTCTTGATTTCTATAAAAGAAACCATCGCAAACGGCACAGGCTGATACTCCACCACCAGCCTTTAAATAATGTTGTTCGGAAGGTAAATTTAAATACTTTGCAGTGGCTCCTGTAGAAATTATTATGGTATCTGCATGTATTTCTTTTTTGTCTTCGATCCACACTTTATGAACTGGTCCAGAAAAATCAACTTTTGTAGCAAAACCATTTCTAATATCAGTATTAAATCTTTTTGCTTGATTTTCTAGTTGTATCATCAGTTCTGGTCCAGAAACGCCATCAGGGTAACCAGGGAAATTTTCAACTTCATTGGTAGTTGTTAATTGTCCTCCAGGTTGCATTCCTTGATACAACACAGGATTCATGTTTGCTCTAGCAGCATAAATTGCGGCAGTATAACCAGATGGACCAGAACCAATAATTAAACACTTTACTTTTTCAATTTCTTGTGACATATTTTTTTATTTTAAATTCTATAAAAATGAATTCAAATTTACTCAAAATGAGCAACATTTAAAGTATAATTTATGCACAACTATAATGATTTAATAACTTTTTTTTATTAGAATTGCAGTCGCTAATCGGGGCGTAGCTCAGCTCGGTAGAGTACACGTCTGGGGGGCGTGTGGTCGCAGGTTCAAATCCTGTCACCCCGACTAATAAAATCAATGGTTTCAAGTGATTATTATTTGAAGCCATTTTTTATTTGCTTACTATTTGCATACAAACAGGCTTTAAAACTTTTTTTTAACACTTCATTTTTACCAAAGACTGCATTAACTCACTTCGTTTATAATATCTACGATTAGCAATACCATAACACGTAACTTTACCTTTTTTAGTCCAAGCCCAAAGGGTGCTGCTATCAATTTGTAATAGCTTACAAGTTTCAGCACGTGTAAGGAGTTCATCATTTGCCTCGTTGGATTGGAGGCTTTTCTTGAAGTCGAGTAATTGACTTTTTACATTTTCGCTAATTAGATTTACTAATGCTTCGGGTGTTATACCTTGTAATATGATTTGATTTTCCATTTTGTTTTAAAATTTTTTAAATAAAAAAAGAGCCGTTTAAAGCTCTTTTAGTTTGGTATTTGTGTTGTTTTAAGTTTATTAATAATACATAAATTCGGTTATTTTTCCACTAAATGAATCTTTAATTTTCCATAAAACAATTCCTTTACCCTTATTAAATGTTATTTGTATGTTTTTAGTATCATCTTCGTATTTATACGATATGATGTTACCTACACTAGTATTTTGTAATTTAAGTAGAGTAACATCATGATTCGGAATGTTGTTTTTGATATTGTTTTTAAAAATTGCACCTGAAACAGATGTTCTTACTAACGAATCATTATACATATTAAAAGTACATGTAGTACTCATTATTGTACCCATAATTGATACTTTATTCGTAGTACATTCATTTACTAAAGAATCAGTTTGTCCATAAGTCAACCCAACTAAACACATCATTAGTGTTATCATCATTAATTTTTTCACAATTTATTTATTTTAGGTAATTGTTTTTTCAAATCTACGAACAATACTATTACCAAACTATGATACTGATTATTTTAAATAATTATCCAAAGGGTTTTTCATTAAAAAAAACGGTCTTTCTGTTTTTGGTTTATTTCCATACTCATTCCAAAACTCCTTTAAATCTTTTATCAATTCCTTTTTATTAAATTCTTTATCAAAATCAATTATTACCCAAACATTTATAGTCTTTTGAATTAAAGTTTCAATTTGTTGCTGTTTTAAATTAGTGTTTTCAATAAAGAAAATCAAATCTTCAAACGTATCTATTTTATACATGGCTTTAATCTTTAAATGAAATTGTAATAGGTTTATCGGTGGTGGGTGGTGTTCCACTACCTAAATTTATTATTACTGGTTGAAAATTACTGTCTATATCTGTTGTTAATTCTGTGCTTCTTAATGTAGGTATAACAAACTTTGAAATCTCTAACAATAATTTTACTCTATCTTTTGAATCGAGTGCATCAATATCAGTTTGTAATTTATCAAAGTTGTTTTCTAATAATAGGGTAAATTTTTTCCTTAATTCGTTAGTTACTTTGTTTGGCGTTCCTGTTGGTCTTCCAGTTACATTATTTGTTCTTCCTTTTGGTAATCCCATTTTTGTAAATTTTTGTTGTTTTCAAAAAATTGTTAATTCATTATTTTTTTTAATTCCTGTAACCTATTCAGATAGGGTAAAAATCTTTTATTGCTATTGTTCGCTTTTACCGTTTCTAAATGTTTTTTTATGAATATCGGTACATCAATAATTTTACTGGAAGCGTTTAATTGTATCGGTTGCTTTTCGGTTGCTAATTCCTTAAAAAAATCTTCCAGTACTTCAATTTCATTATACCAATTTTCGGGCTGTTCTATCTCAAAAACCTCAACTTTTGGCAATGGTACAACCAATGGTGCAACGTGCGAAAATATATTTGTTTTTGGTGCTTCACTTACTTCACTTGCTACACTTTTTTTTAGTTCGGGCTGTGGTTGTTGTTTTCTAAATAGTTGCCAATCCTGTTTTATTAGATAGTCTGCAAGGTCGTTACCCTCGTTTTTATCCCTTTCAGGTGCTAACTGCTCCAGTAAGTCCGAAAATATAAATTGTGTTCCATTTAGTCGGCTTTCGTATTCTTTGGTTTTGGTTTCCCATTCTTTAAAAGTATTACCGTCTTTTGACAGGTCGGGAAATACATAAACAAAACGCCCTTTCAATACTTTCAATTTATCAAAAGAAAAACTACTTTTATTGTAAACTGCCAACCAAAGTAAATTTTTTGGCTGTTCAGGAAAGCCAAAATATAACGTACCATAAACGGCTGTCTTTGGTGCTTCTACTAATGCGACTGGGTTGTTTGGATATTTACTTAAAAGGTGTTCGCCAAATAAACAAGTAATCCGTTTGTCCTGTTTTGTGTATGCTTTCAACCATTCAGGCAAAGGCTTATTGTTTCGGCTAAGGTGTTTCTCAATAATGGAATGTAAAAAATTTGTTGCTGTGGTGTGGTTTGTTTCGTCAAACTGTTTAACTTGAATTGCTCTAACATTGTTATCAATATCAATAAATGGAAATGTAACCGCACCAGTTAAATATCCATTGCTTACACTTCCTAAACGGTAAAGGGAAATAACTTGCTCCACATCTGCAACTTCAAAAGGATAAGATACATTTTGAAGTAGATTTTGAATAAAATTGTTTGTTTCATAATTTGATAGTGTTTGTTTTAAAACCTCGACTGGTAAAAATGCAAGTGTAGGTGTTGGTTGTGTTTTTTTTCGCTGTGGCTTCCAGTTATTCGGAATTTTCGAACGGTTGCCCTGTTCCTGTTCCCAAATAGCTTTTGCATATCCATTTTTATAGGGGTTGAGGTGGTACAAACATTTACTTTCACGGTCGCAACGTCCGTACTGTTCGGGCAAATAGTCGCCTGTTTCTGTATCAATGTAACAAACAAATGTTTTTCTATTACAGTCGGGGCAATGGTGCTTTTTATTGCTTTTATCTAATATGTATCTGTATTCATTCATTGAAACTTTTTGTTAAAGATGTTCGTAATAAGTAATAAATTTATTACCTTTGTGTTTATGAAATACAATGAACTGTTTAGGCTTCTTAAAAAAGACGGTTGGTTTGAAGTAAGGCAAAAGGGTAGCCATGTAATTATGCAGCACCTCGAAAAGCCCGAACAATTAACTGTTCCGTACCATGCAGGAAAAGAAGTTAAAAAAGGTTTATTGACTGCAATACTGAAACAAGCGAATATTAAAACAACAAAACGATGAAAAAGCCAAAAATTAATATAACAGTAACCAAAGAAGATACTGGATATAGTGCAAATACTTTGGTAAATGGTAATTTTATTGCAACCGAAGCCGAAACATTTGAGGAACTTAAAGCAACTATATTGGAAGCTGTAAACTTTACTTTTGAAGAAAAAGGCTTTGTTTATACTATAAATGAAATTCTGTTTAAATACGACCTTGAAAGTTTCTTTGACTTTTATAAGGTTATCAATGCAAAGGCACTTTCCGAACGAATAGGAATGAATCAAAGCCTTTTGGCTCAATACATCAAAGGAATTAAAAAACCCTCTGCACCTCAAACCAAACGTATTTTGTTGGGGGTTCAGCAAATAGGTAGGGAACTTTCCGAAGTTCGGTTTTTGCTCTAATATGTATTTGTGTTCTGTTTTCATTTAGTGTAGTTAGTGAAGCAAGTGAACATTAAAAAACAATCTTTTTTTGAGCGTTTACAACTGTACCGTAATTTTTACGTTCTGTTTGGTAGCCTGAATTTCTTAATCTGTCTGCAAGTGTTCGCAACGAACAAGCTTTAAAACCGCTTTCAATACAATAGCTTCGGTATTCGTTGAACAAATCTTTTAAAGGAATTTCATTTGTCGCTGAAACATTGTAATCGTGTTCGTTTAAAAACATCTGTACGCTGTCGCTTTCAATCTTGTATTGCTCAACGGTTTTTTGGGCTGCTTCACAATTTGAAAACCTCTTTTGTTCCAGTAATCTATTCAACCCCTCCAGTACCCAGTTAAAAACGCCTGAAAGTTCCTTTTCAATAATCTTTGTATGTAGATTTTTATCCTGTTCATGTTCAGGAATAGTAACATCAAAAGGAATAATTAAAAACCGTCTGAAATAAGCGTTTGTATGTTCAACGTCTTTAGGTAACTCATTGCAATTAAAAATCAGTTTTGCGTATTGTTTTAAAATGAAAGGTTGCCCATAAGGTAAACGTGCTTCAACTGGTTCGCCTGAAACTAATTGTTTGAAAATAGAAGTTTCAAGTTTGCCGTTTATTTCACTTGCATAGTTTACCAACTTATTAGCAATTTTCGCCCTAAAATATCCGTTATCATTTGTTAGACTTTGTAAGGAATAATTACTTATACTTTCAGCCCCTAATAAGGCGTTTACAACTTCATAGAATACACTTTTTCCATTTGCTCCAGTACCGTAAAGGATTAATGCTTTTTCTTCCTTTAGCGAATTACCGCCATGCTTAATAAATACATATCCCAAATATTCTGCTAATACCTTTTGACGTTCTTTGTCGGGCAATACTTTGTTTAAATACTTTTCAAATATCGGTGCTGTTGCCTGTGGTTCGTATTCAAATGGTAATTGATAAGTAATGAAGTCCGAACGGTCAAACGGTCTTAATTTCGTTCCTTGTGGGCTTATTTCAAATGTTCCATTCAATAGGTTAATCAGTACCGTATCTTTATTATTTTCAGGTGTTGGTAAATATGCTGTTGAAAGGAATTGTTTAAATAATTGTTCCCTAAATTGGTAAAATCTTGCATCAAACTTAGGTACGCCCATTTGTTCGGCTGCTTCGCCTAAAAATTTTTGATATGTTTCTTTGTCTATTTCACTCCAAAACATACCATTGAACAAGTAAATAAAATCATGGTTTTTGCATAAGCCCCAACGGTTCTTTTCTGCATAAGTCAAAGCGTTTTCAATTGATAAGACTAAATAATGCTTAAGATTTACTTTTAACTTTTTAAGTTGCCCCAGTTCTTTTAAAATTTTTTCTTTTAACTCTTCATTTTCAGGGTCTTTATTTTGCTTTTCAGAAAGTTTTTTAAGACGTTCTTTTATTTCTTTTGTTTCAGGAAAAGCCAACAATTGAAAGTCCAACGGCTCAAACTGTTCAATTAATTGTTCTAATATTTCAGCGTGTGGCGTGGCTTCGCTTTTGCCTTTCAGTTCCTCAACATGATTCAAGATAGTTTCAGGATTATCGAGGTCATCAAATACAGGGTTTAGTTTTACGCTATTTCCTTTATTTTCTGTATCTTTACCCTTGTCCTTGCTAAAAGACTTAAGGCTGTTCAGTTGGTTATTTTCCATTGTTCAGCCTTTTTTTATTGTTCAATAAATACGCTCCTGCTTCTGCTTCAATTTCAGCGTTTGATTTTTTACGACCGTCTTTAATCCAATTAATAATAATATCACGTTGGAAATATAGGCGTTTACCTCTTTTACATACTCCTGGCAATTCGCCTTTGGAGTGCTTACTGTAAACCGTTGGTTTGGTAAGGTGCAATAATTCTACAACCTCATCAATCGTTAAAAGTTGTTTTTGTTGGTTGGTGGTTTCAACCTGAATAGGTTGGTGCTTAAGGTCGAGTATTAAGTTTTCAATACTGCTTAACCTTGCTTCGATTACTTCAAATGGATTGTTCATTTTGTACAAGTTTTAAATTTCTTGTACAAATGTGGGTTGGTTACAAAGTAGGTAACTGGTTATAACTGGTTACAAAGTTTATTGATAGTCTGTATCGTATATTTTTTTCAATATTGAAACCTCTTCTTTTGCCCTTTCTTGGTCGTTTGTTGGTAGTAGTATAATAACGCTTTCAATTAGTTTAATTTTATTATCAAGTTTTTTGTGTGTACATTGGTTTGGTTTACCTTTTCTGTTGGTTGTACTTGAATAATATGTAAATCTTTGAAACAATTTTTCGCCTGAATTATGTCCGTACTGTTTAGCAATATCGTTTCCGTTTTCTCTTGTAATTTGTAACCCTTCATAAGCATATTTTAAAGCTATTTGGTTAATTGTTAGTTCAGTTTTCGTTTTCTTTATCTTTTCAGGTTGTATAGGAGGTTTATTATACTCGTCCAACAAATTTTTAATTCTAATAATTTCCTTATCTACATAGTCTTCTTCTTTATTAGTTCTTTCTTCTACATCCATTTCCTCCCATGTCGTAATCCTAAATTTTTGTTGTTCTGTTAGTTCCTCTTTAGAATTTTTTTCTATTTTATGTTGATGGTTTACATCATAATATGCAGTACGGCAATAATTAATATTTCTCTTCCAACCATCATAAAAATCTTTTTTTTCATGAAGTGTTAAGGGTATTATCCACAAATTAATAACATCTATTCTTTCACTTAATTTTTCTTGTAAAATATCGGCAAACCAAAAATATTTTGCATATTGAAAAGAAGTATTATTCATAAATGAAATGAATTTTTCTTTATTGTTGTATTTTTCTAATTGTTCTTGTTGAGATTTTTCTAATTCTTTGTATTTATTTTCCATTATATTTTTATTAATATTCAAAAAAAGTACGCTTACAATTCCATGTCTTCACTTAATTTTTTAAATGCTTCTTGTGGAAAAGAGTTAATATAGTTTTCTGTTACTGCTAAATTTCCATCGTGTAATATTTCAGAAATTAAGGCAACTGAAAAGCCTTTTATTATTGATACGGTCGCAAACGAATGTCGGGCGTAATACGTTCCTATTTGTTTTGCTAATTGTTCATCAATACCACTAAACAAAGCAAATGCCCGAAAATTTTTATTGATAAAGTTTGTAAATGCCTTTATTTTATCGTGTTTTTGTTGAGGTGTATCATCTTTGTTGAGAATACCAAACAAAAATTCTGAATCAGTATTTTTTCGCCTTTCAATAATTTGCTTTAACGTATCGGTTAAAGGCACTTGCTTAATGGTTCGTTCCTTTTTAGTGTTCTTTGTTTTGGCTCTAACATAAGAAAAGTTATCTTTTTGAACAGATTTGTGAGTTAATTCAGAAATATCCCTAACATTCATTCCATACGAATAATAAGAAAAAAACCAAAAATCTTTAGCCATTTCTTGCTGTTCATTTTCGGGGGTGGTATGCCATAATAATTTTAATTCAGCTTCGGTAAGTGCTTTGTTTATTTTTTTACTGGTAGGAATAGAAAAACTATCTTTTAAAAATGGATAATCTTCTAAACTTATTGCTCCTTTTTTGATAGCGATATTATAAACTGCTCTTAGGTTTCTTAAATAAATACCAATGGTTGCAGCCGACAAACCTTTTATATTTTCGCAATAGGAAGTAAATTTATTAAGAAAAGAAACATTTATTGATTCAAACAAAAGTGTTTCAGGTTTACCGTTATACTTTAAATATGCCATAATGCAGCGTTTAGCACTTTCGTATTTTTCGGCTGTTGAAATTGCCCCTAAATCAATTTTTAGCTTTGTAACTTCATCAAATACAGAAAATACATTTTTATAATCAGCGTTTTGAATATCAAACATTATTTTTTCAAAACTTTCAAAACTAAAATGTTTCAAGTCATCAATAATGGTGTTTGCTTTATTTTGAAGTGCGAATAATTTTTTTCTATTTTTTTGGTGTTCTTTTCGTGGCTTTGTAGTTTCCCAAATGCTTTTAAATTCATTTTCTGAAAACTCAAATATTGTAGAATAGTATTTTTGTTTTTTTGGATGTGGACAAAACACACTTAGTTTAACTGGATATGTTTCATTTTTCTTTTTTCGCCTTTTGTCTAAGATAATTGAAACAGTGATTTTTTTCATGTTTTAAAAATTTGCTTACTATTTGCATACAAATATACAAAATTTGCATACAATAACACAAAATATCACAAAGTTAGTTATCTTTGTAAAGCCCTATTTACAAAGGTTGTAAATAACAAAACATAAAAAACGAATAATAAAAAAATACGACTGGGGGGCGTGTGGTCGCAGGTTCAAATCCTGTCGCCCCGACAAAAAAAAGAGGGTGTCTAAAAAGAAATAGACAGCCTCTTTTTTTTATCTCAA
>JAVHRO010000083.1:0-2687 GCA_036171675.1 Vicingus sp.
ACGAAACCCCGCCTTGCGTGTAGGTGCTGTTATAAGCCGTTTTTCTTTTTGAGTTCATTGTCAATAATTATTTTTAGGTCAAGAAACGAGTTTATGTCGTTTGTATAGGTGTCGGAGTTTTCGTTTTTATTTTCGTCAATCATATTCATTCCGTGTCGAAAATATTTGTCCGCTAATTCTGGCTTGTCACTGTCGAGATATGCCTGACAAAGCATACCAAGTAAGTATAAAAGTGCGTAACCAGCGTTTGAATATTTTGCAAGAACTAATGCGTCATTTCCGATAATTAATGCTTCGTCATATTTTTCATTTTGAGCAAGGTCAACCGCTTTAGTGAAGAACTGCTCAAGTTGTGCAGTAAATAAATCGCCATTTTTGTTAATAATGTCTTGTTGAAATTCTTTGTAGTTCATAATTTTCTATGTGTAATGGTTTAGTTGAATACGTCAAGAGTTAAATTAAATTCTTTGTCAAATTGAATGTAGTGATAATTAATTTCATCAGGAACAACTTCATTCAATAGGACTAATATTTCTTTGTCAACTAAGGGATGGAGTGTTGGAGATAAAAAATATGCTTTTATCTTTTTTGTTGCTGGTATTTTAAGAAGATGTTCGTTTTCAGCAATACAATTTTCGTGCTTGAATACTTGTGTCCGAACCATTTGCAAAACGCAAACATAGAAATACAGTTCTGAAATTATTCCAACCTTTTCATTGTTGTCTGCTTTCAATTCAAAAACTAATAATTCGTTTTCCTTATTAAATCCCCAAATGTCAATCGCACTTTTGCCGCCCGTAAATATTGATGCACTCTTCGATACTTTATTTTCAAAAACACCAACTGGTAATTGTCTGTAAACAGAAACTGCGTTTGAAATATTCATTAAAGATTCTCTCAAATCATTATTTACAAAACGGTCTTCTAATATTGCCTCTGGGTTAGGTGAAACCTTGTCTCCTCGTTTACTCGGAATGTTTAATAAATATTTTTCTGCCTGCTTTAATTTTAAGTCGTCAAGGAATAGTTGGCAATCCTTGTCTATAGAAAACCATTTGTTAAAATCTTGACTGAAATGTTTTAGTCGAAACAAAAAACGCTGATAATGTCCATTAGCAATTAAGTCAGGCTTTTCCCAACTAACGATTACATTTTTATAGTTGCCCCATCTTTTAAGAACCAAAGCCCAACCTTCAAAAGCACCATCATCGTTTTGCATATTTGAAGAAACAGCCTTCCCAGATAATTTCATTTTTACAGAATCACCTTCAATGTTGAAAGTTATTCCTTTTGGAATTTTAATGTTTCGCCTTTTATTAGAAAGCAAAAACTCTCTTTTTATTTTTTCTTGTATCTCTATATTTGAATTGGTCATTGTTGTAAATTTCAGATTAAATATTCTTTTCCGTCTTCCCAAAGTGTAATATTGTTGAAACCTTCCTTTTCAAATTCTGTTTTGAATTTTTCAGGGAATGCTGTGTGTATGGGAATTATTTTATTTGAATTAATTGCCTTTGCAAACTTCATTAAGTCAGGAACTGTGGCGTGTCCGCTTGTATGAATAGATTGAAAGGAAATATCACTATCGTTTTTTAGAGTGTTAATGTTGTCGGTGCAAAAGTTTTTGTGTTCTTCTTTTAAGTATCCTTCCCATTGTGAGTAAATGATATTTATTGTCCCTTTGCTGCGTAATTTATTCACAAGTTTTTCATTAGGGCAACGAACAAAATAAACGAAGTCAGAAGGCGTTTGAAAAACTGCATTTCCTGTTCGTTGTTCAATTACTCTTTTACGGAAGTCATCAAATTGCTTGTATTTAATTTTTTCTAATTGGTTAGGGTGGTCAAAGACTTTAATTTCTTGCCATTCAATTGCTGGAATGTTTTTAGATTGTTTTCTTGCCATTTCTAAAATCCAAGCCGAATACACATCAATTACAAGATACTTTCCAGTCCTTTTACAAGCCCTGAAAACAGAAATTAGTCTGTCAATGTTTTGTGCTGAACTTATTACAAAAGATAAATTAGTCTGTGATTTGATTGTGCTGTAAATGGCTTCTTCTACACTATCCTCTGTCAAATAAAGGTGGTTTGTTCGCTCAACCATTGTTCCTTCAATGAGAAGTAAGTCAATGTTTTCTGGTGGGTTTTCAATTTGCTTTTTGAAAACAATATTTTTTCTTCCTGTTGCTCTAAAGTCACCGCTGTAAAATACACGTTTACCATCCGCTTCGATTAAAAATGCAAATGCTTCTGGTGTCGAATGGTCTGTCAGAAAAGGAGTAACTATAAATGTGTCGGCAATTGTAAATTTTATCCAAGGTTTGATTGTCTTGAAGTTGCCAGATAAAACTGGGATGTCCCTAAATATTTTTGTTGCATTTATTAAGTCCAAAGACAATTCGCCAATGAAAATGGGGACGTCAGTCCCCACTTTTTCCATTAGTCCGAAATGGTCTTGATGTGGATGAGAAATTAATAATGCATCAACTTTATTGTTTGCATACTCAATGTTCGGATTTTTGTCGTCAAGTGGTGCACCAAGGTCAACCCAAAGAATTTTTCCATTGTCTGCCGTTAACTCTACGCAAGTCCCTCCAATTTCTTTTGTCCCTCGATATATTTTTGCCTTCATCTGTCGTTTTTGTCTGCTCGTTAGTTTAATGTTTGCACTGTCCTAAAATGGCT
>JAVHRO010000084.1:0-13055 GCA_036171675.1 Vicingus sp.
AATGTTTAACAATTTTAAAATAGTTGGGGCAATGTCGGCCAATTTTCCATCTTTAACTTTTTTATAATCGTTATCGATCAAAATACAAGGCACCAAGTTAGTCGAATGAGCAGTATTTGCAGTTCCATCGTCATTTATTGCAAAATCGGCATTACCATGGTCGGCAGTAATGATGAACGAATATCCTTTTTTTAATCCCAATGTTACAATGCGCTCCACACAACTATCCACTTTTTCAATGGCTTTGGTAATTGCACTATATATACCGGTGTGACCAACCATGTCGGTATTTGCTAAGTTGAGGCAAATAAAATCGGTTTCTGCTTTTTCAATTTCTTGTAAAATTGAAGTGGTCACTTCTTCGGCGCTCATTTCAGGCTGCAAATCATAAGTGGCAACCTTTGGCGAGTTTATCATAATTCGTTTTTCTCCATCAAAAGGGACTTCTCGTCCACCAGAAAAGAAAAAAGTAACGTGAGGATATTTCTCTGTCTCAGCAATCCTGATTTGAGTTTTTTTGTTTTTTGCCAAAACTTCGCCTAAGGTATTGGCCAAGTTGTCTTTATCGTACATGATGTGAACATTTTTGAATGTTTTATCATAGTTAGTCATGGTAACGTAATACAACGGTAAAGTTTTCATTTCATGTTCAGGAAAATCCTTTTGAGTTAACGCAACGGTAATTTCACGGCAACGATCGGTTCTAAAGTTAAAAGAAATCACCACGTCGTTGGGTTGAATTTTTCCAATTGGATGATTGCTTGAATCCACTTTTACAAGTGGTTTAATAAACTCGTCGGTAACATTATTTTGATACGAAGTTTTTATGCTTTCTATTAAATTTTTTGATTTTTCGCCATTGCCATTTACCATTAAATCGTATCCAAACTTTACTCTTTCCCATCGGTTGTCTCTATCCATAGTGTAGTATCTGCCAATCACCGTAGCCAATTTACAGTTGGTGCTTTTTATGTTGTTTTCTAACGCTTCAATAAAACCTAAACCACTTTTAGGGTCGCAATCTCTACCATCGGTAATGGCATGAATAAAGGTTTTTGAAATGCTGTGTTGATTTGCCAACTCGCACAATTTGTACAAATGCTTTTGGTGAGAGTGGATTCCGCCATCGGAAACCAATCCAAAAAAATGAACCGCTACGTTGTTCTTTTTAGCATAGTCAAAAGCAGCTAAAAGGGTAGTGTTTTGGGCAATCGTATTTTCTTCAACAGCTTTGTTGATTAATGCAAAATCTTGATAAACAATGCGTCCAGCACCAATGTTTAAATGACCTACTTCCGAATTGCCCATTTGTCCGTCAGGTAAACCAACAAAACCGCCAAAAGTTTTGAGGAAGGAATGAGGATATTTTTCCAGACAACTGTCGTAAAATGGGGTGTTAGCATTAAATATGGCATCCGATTTGGTTTTGTTTCCACAACCCCAACCATCTAGGATTAACAAGGCTACTTTTTTAGTGTTCATGTTCAATATTTTTGGTTTTGCAAAAGTAAACATATCTGTATCTTGATAAAAGTATTGATGGATAAATAAGCACAAAATTTCCATCTTTTTTATTTCAAATTCAAGTGAAATTAAATTCTTATTTTAGCTTAAATTATTTATTTGTCAAATATGAAACACGTTTACACCTTAATTTTAGCCTTATTTTCCCTGTCAATTTACAGCCAAAAATCTATACATCAACAACAATTAGAGCACTATAATAGCTTAGGAAACGATAATGCGGAGTATTATGAGCAAAATTCTATTCCTGCTCAAAAAAAACCAATAGATAAAGCCGCATGTAGTTTAAATAAAGTGGTGTACGGATGGCATCCTTATTGGGTAGGAAGCACCTATCTGAATTACGATTGGAACTTGTTGAGTCATTTTTCATTTTTTAGTTATGAGGTTGACGCTGCAACCGGAAATGCAGTTTCAACACATGGATTTGCTACAAGTGCTGCTGTTAATGCGGCGTTAGCGACGGGCAATACAAAAGTTACGTTATGCGTTACTTTATTTGCTAGTCATGCTACATTTTTAGGAAATGCAACCGCCCGACAAACCTTAATTACTAATCTAATTAATCTCATACAGTCAAAAAACGCACATGGAGTAAACATTGATTTTGAAGGCTTGCCAGTTTCTCAAAAAACCGCTTTTGCCAATTTTATGGTCGATTTAGCGAATCAATTTCATGCTGCTATTCCTGGTTCTGATGTAAGTACCGTATTGTATGCTGTCGATTGGAATAATGTGTTTGATTTTGGAACCATGTCGAGCACGGTAGATAAATTTATCATTATGGGTTACGATTATTATTGGAGCGGAAGCACTACTGCTGGTCCAAACGACCCTCTGTATCAATTTAGTACTTCGTATAATTATACCTTATCAAAATCCATTACGTACTATATAAACGCTGGTTGTCCTCGAAATAAATTAATACTAGGGTTGCCATATTATGGTAGAGAGTGGCCAACATCAAATACTACCGTTCCTTCGGGAGCCACAGCGAGTGGAGTAGCTCGGTTTTACAACGATGTTAAAATCAATACCAATGGATATTATTCGGCTGGAAATCATCAAACTGATGCCGATAGTTATTCCGATGTTTTTGTGTTCAACAACGGAGGAACTCGTCAGTGTTTTATTACATTAGACGATAATTTTAATAAACGATTAGATCATATTAACAATGCTGGAATTGGTGGAATGGGAATTTGGGCATTGGGTTATGATGACGGTTACAACCAATTATGGAACGGAATTAGCAATTATATGACCGATTGTTATGTGTCGCCATGTGCTGGAACTGTTCACGATTTTGGTGGTCCAACTAAAAATTATTACGATAATGAAAATTATACATGGACTGTTGCACCATCAGGAGCTTCAAGTATAAATCTAACTTTTTCATCATTCGATGTTGAAACTGGATGGGATTATTTATACATTTATGATGGACCCACTACGGCATCGCCTCAAATTCCAGGAAGTCCATTTACCGGATTAAGTATTCCTCCACCATTTAACTCATCTACTGGAGCCATTACTTTCCGTTTTACTTCTGATGTTTCTACGAATAGACCTGGCTTTAATGCAACTTACGTTTGTTTGCAAGATACCGTTAAACCAACTACGGCAATAAGTCCAGCACCAAACCCAACCATCACTAATTTTACGAGCAATTTTACCGATGCCGATAATGCAGGTGGAAGTGGCGTTAAACACCAATTTTATCAGGTGGCTGATTATAATTCGACCGACTGGCTTTCGAACGAAAGAAATGGATTTTTTAACGACGATTTTAGCACTTCCTTAAATCCATTATGGACCAATTATACTGGTGTTTGGAATGTAAGCGCGGGAGCGTTGCAACAAACCGACCAGTTAAATACAAATTCTAACCTTTTTGCAGCATGTAATCAAAACAACAGCACTAAATTTTTGTACCATTATCAATTTAAAATAAGTGGTACTGGCACCAATAAAAGAGCTGGTTTACATTACATGTGCGACGATGCCAATCAAGTAAACCGTGGCAATTCGTACTTTGTTTGGTTTAGACAAGATAACGCTAAACTTCAATTTTACAAAGTGGTAAGCGATGTGTTTACACTCGAAAAAGATGTACCTTTTAATTTTAATGCGAACCAACTTTACGATGCCAAAATTGTTTTTGATAAATCTAATGGACAAACCGATGTTTTTGTTGATAATGTATTAATTAGCTCTTGGGTCGATCCAGCGCCTTATACGGTGGGTAATTATATTTCTTTAAGAAGCGGAGAATGTAATTATGAAGTCGACAATCTCTTCGTGTATAAAAATAGAACTAATTCAGCAACTATTTTGGTTGCACAAGACACTACTGCCGATATTCGCTACCAAGGTACATCAGCAGGACGAATAAATTCGATAGTTATTGATAGTGCTTACAACGTTTCAACGGTGGCAACTGCGTATGTTAATGTTGATTTTTCGACAGCGATTAGCAAATTATTGCAAGACGGAATTCGCATTTATCCTAATCCAGCTAATGAACAATTAACCATAGAGTTAAAAACACCTTTAATGAATGGAAAAATAAACATTAATGATATTACTGGTAAAACGATTTTAAGTCAACCCATAGGTGTAACCAATAAATATGCAATACCTTTAAACAATTTGACACGAGGAGTTTATTTTGTAGAAATAAACGCAGCTGCTGTTCATCAAACTATTAAGTTTATTAAGGAGTAAGGTTAGGTTTTTTTGATTTTATAATTTGCCAATGAAAATCCTCACTCGAGGGTATTTGTAATGCGTAGAATTTTTCATTCTTAATGCGTTTATACAGTTGAGCTATTATTACTTATTTAGAAAGAGATTGGAGTAATACAGCTTTGCTGATAAAAGCGAAATTCATTTTGTAACACCAGCAATAATAGGTAGGCTAGATGTGGTTACTAAAAGTCAATACGGTACTATTGTTGTAGATTTATTAAAATAAAAAAGGATTAAAAATGCAGACTTGTTGAAAATAAGTAGTCATATACATTTTATAATTAGTTCTGAAAAGTAAAATTTATTAGCAATTATGATTGTTTTAAAAAGGACATTTCTAAAAATAACTAAAGTATTAAAACAAATAAAAACAAATAAATAGTATAAAAATTGGTAATACAAGTGTTATTGTACCTAAAATAGGTTTACAATTTTGAGTTATATTACATTTTACCCATTTAAGTGTTCTAACTTTTTTAAGATAATAAAATTTAATTCTTGTTGTTTCTCTAGTAGTTTAATTAAGCTTTGTAATTGTTTTTTGATATTCTCCGATTTGTTTTCGTAAATGGTAGAGTCACCATTTAATAGCGTTAATGTCTCATCTTCAATAATAGGATTAAAAAAATCTAATTCTAAAATTTGCGATACATTCTGAAGTAGCTGAATATTAGTTTTAGTAATTCCTCGTTCAAATCTTGAATAAGTCGGTATAGAAATTTGTAAACGCTTTGCCATGTCATCTTGACTAATTTCTCGAATCAGTCTAGCATCCTTAATCTTTTTGAGTAAAACTTTATTATCCATTTTTTTAATAAGTAAAGGTAAATACTTATTTTAATAAGTATTTATACTTAAAATTAATGTTATATGTGTAATTTTTTTGCAGAATATGAAATATTTTTCGTAAAGTTGTTGAAAATTAATAGCTAAATTAAATATAATATAGATGACTCCATTTATAATTTGGTTAAAAAAAGAGGAAATAGATGAATTAATATTCTCTATTTTACATGCTGATACTCTAGAAAATATAAAAAATAAAAATTTATCCATTCGAGAAATAGAAGAATTATATAACAAAGTATCAACTCAAAATGAAAATCTAACCAAACTATTTAGAAAAATAGAACCTTTAAATCCTATTCAAAAAAAAGCCGCTCAAATTTATGGAGTGAAAGAAAAATGTAATCATTACCATGATCAATTACAAAAAATGATATCACACTGTAGTTTACATAATAGGAACAATATTAAAAATCCGGCTGAGATTCATGATTTATTGTGTGAAAATTGTTCTATTAATCTTTTAATCTAAAGAATTCATCGAGGCTCTGCCTCGGGGTTATTCATTTAAAAAAGATTAATACCATCAGACGAGTTGTTCGTTGAAATGAAGTTGTATATGAGTTTAATCGAGGTAAGAAAACACTTTTTCTTCTAAAAATTTGAATTATCAATCCGTTTTCTATTTTAAACTTTTGTATTACTCACTTTTGCTTATTTTTTTATAGGTGTTCGAGAACTCACTTTATTCGGTTGATGCTACGCTGTGGTTTCGATACAAAATACACTCATTTCAATCGTGAAATTCGAATGTATAAATTTTTTATCAAATGCAGCACGAGTTATTAAAACAATTAATATTAATGAAATAGTTTCATCTATAACTTGAATTCGTCATTCAATTTAGAATTCATCTTCTTCAAAGCTTAAATCGGCATCTTTTTCCCAAATTTCCATTTCACAAGGTTTGCAATTAAATTTTAATTTGTACTCATTAGCTCCATTTTTCAAGACTAGTGGTTCAATTATTTTTTCGCCCATAGTTTGGGATTGAAATTTGGGGCATTTACCCAGTTCGTATTTAACGCAATATTTGGTGGTCATTACCCGAGATTTTCCAGGGTCCCATTGCAATTCAAATGCTTTTTCGATTTCGATAACTCCGTGTCGTTTATAAAAGTTTCGCGCCAGTTGGTTCGAAACATTGTAGGTAAAATCTAACTCTTTAACAGGGTAGGGGTGATCTGTTTTAGTAAGTTGAAATTCTTCTCTTTTGTAATGGTTTATACGTATGTCGATAAGTTGTTTCAAAACCAATCGTCTAATTTCGTTTATTTTAGAAATGGGCAAAAACCAATTTTTTGTAAAATCGATGGTAATTTTATTTACCATAAAAGGAGTATTACCTGTTTTGGATAGGTTTTTTTTGATGTTTTCCATCATTGATTCTCCGCTCATGCTCAATTCTTTTTCAGATGTAATGGTAGAATTGCTTTTGTGGCCATCTTCATCAACTACAAATAACTCAAATCCAGTTGAGGTTTCCGTGAATTTCATGTTAACACTAATTTTTCGAATGGCGCTGTCGTTGCGTTCAACCAATTTGTTAAAAGAAGCGTCGGCGTTTCTAAAAATCATGGTGCCTTTTTTGAGTGGTTTAAAGGTGTTTGGAATTACCACATTGTTTAAAATGGTATTTACCTGAGCACCATCTGGCTCACCTTGCTCGTTGATAAAATAAAGCCCATCTCCGTTGTTAAGCTTGTCAGAATTCTCAATTACATATCCATTGCTTTTTATAGCAATCAACTTTCCAATAACCTGTCCTTGCGACTTAGGACTTTCCCATGAACCAATTTTTTCAGTACGTTTATTCACAAAATAATGGGTGTAACCACGGTTAAAACTCCTATCCATTTCTGCCTCGAAGTTATAAAACGTTCTGCCTGAAGAGGCTTTCTCGAATTGGTTGTTGTTTTCTAGAAATACATCTAACTTTTTTCTTAAAAATGATACATTGTTTAAAACGTAAACAAGATCTTTTAAGCGACCTTCAATTTTAAACGAAGTAACTCCAGCCTCAATTAAATTAGGTATTTGGTCGCTTAGGTCTAAATCCTTAATGGAGAGTAAATGACTGTTTTTAATTAAAGTTTTTCCAGATCCATCGGTTAAGTTATAAGGTAAACGGCAATTTTGGGCGCATGAACCACGGTTGGCACTTCGCTCTCCTCCTGCAATGCTCATATAGCAATTGCCGCTATACGAAACACACAATGCTCCAGAAACAAAAAATTCTAACTCTACACCTGTTGACTGGTGTATTTCTTTTATTTGATCTAAATTTAATTCTCTGGCTAAAACAACTCTTTTCATTCCCGCATCTGCCAAAAACTTTACATGTTTCGGATCTCTGTTATTGGCTTGTGTACTAGCATGGACTACTATTGGTGGTAAATCCATTTCTAGAATACCCATGTCTTGAATAATTATGGCATCAACACCAATACCATATAAGTCATAAATTAACTTTTTACAAGGTTCTAATTCATTATTGTACAAAATGGTATTAACGGTAACAAAAACTTGAGCCTTAAATAAGTGAGCATACTTTACTAATTCCTCAATATCTGATATGGAGTTGGTAGCATTAGTACGAGCACCAAATTCGTCAGCTCCAATATAAACAGCATCGGCACCTGCATTTATAGCGGTCATACCTTGATACAGATTTTTGGCAGGAGCAAGTAGTTCAACTTTCTTTTTCATAAGGATGATGAAGTTCTTTTTTTATTTGAAGAATTTTCAAGAATTGATAAATTGGACGAAGGAATAAATTCAATTATTGAGTTTTATGTGCATTATTTTCCATTAAAATCACTCATTGTTCGTCCTAAACCAATTGTTCCAAAACTTTTTATAGCATGGGTGGCTTTTGATAATCTTTCGGCTAACAATGTCTGTTCTTCGGGTGCAAAGTTACCTAATACGTGGTTGATTTGTTTTCCTTTTACAAATTCACTTCCAACACCAAAACGTAGTCGCGCATAATTGTTGTTGCCAAGTGTTTCAATAATGTTTTTTAATCCATTATGACCACCATCACTACCGTTTCCTTTTATACGAATGGTGCCAAAAGGTAGAGCGATATCGTCTGTGATAACCAGTAAATTTTCTTGAGATATTTTTTCTTGTTGAAGATAATAATTAACCGCTTTTCCACTCAAATTCATATAGGTGGTAGGTTTTACCAGAAAAAAAGTGCGGCCTTTAAACTTCAAGGTAGCTGTAGATGCAAGCTTATTGGACTCAAAAAAAATATTGGATGCTTTTGCTAAAGCATCCAATACCATAAAACCTATGTTGTGTCTAGTATTTTCGTATTCAGAGCCTATATTGCCCAATCCTACAATTAAATACTTCATAATTTATTTACTTATTCAGCAGGAGCAGCTTCAGTTTCACCATCAGTAGAAGCGGAAATTGCAGCTCTACTCATTTTTATAGCAACAACCACAGCGTTAGAAGCATCTAAAAATGATAATCCATTAACTTTTAAATCGCCTACTTTAATCGATTGTCCCATTCCTAGAGAAGTAATATCAATAGTAATAAATTCAGGAAGTGTTTCAGCTAAGCCTTTAACTCTTAATCTTCTTGTTACGGTTCTTAATTTACCACCCGCAATTACAGCCTTTGAAGTACCAGTAACTTTGATTGGAAGTGTAAGGGTAACAACTTTTCCAGGAACAACTTCTAAAAAGTCTACATGTAAAATTTTGTCGGTTACTGGATGAAATTGAACTTCTTTAATGATACTTCTAGTTACAGTACCATCAATATTCAAATCTACAAAATATACGTTTGGAGAGTTAATAACTTTGCCAAAAGGAATTTCATCTACACTGAAGTGAATATTTTCTTTACCACCGTACAATACAGCTGGAATTTTTTCAAGTTTTCTTAGGGAATTAGCATCTGTTGATCCTCTTTCAGTTCTTTTATTTCCTTTTAATGCTACAGATTTCATGTGTTTAATATATTAAATTATTGTTTAGCAAATAAATGTATTACTTATTGATTCGTGATTAAATACTTTTTTAATAATATCAGAAAATAAATCGGATACCGAAAGTACTTTAATTTTATCACTTTGACGTAATAAAGGTATGGTATCGGTTACGATTATTTCTGTAAGTTTTGAATTTTCAATTCGCTCTATGGCATTGCCAGAGAAAATTGCATGAGTTGCAATGGCTCTAACGCTAGTTGCTCCATTGTCAATCATAATGTCGGCTGCTTTGGATAATGTACCGGCTGTATCAACCATGTCATCCACCAATATAACATCTCTACCTTTAACATCACCAATTAAAAACATATCTTCAATAACGTTTGCTTTTTTGCGTTGTTTGTAACAAACGGCTACTTCGGCATGTAAAAATTTAGCATATGCATTGGCACGTTTGGTCCCACCCATATCTGGTGAAGCCATAGTAAGGTTTGATAAGTTGAGGCTTTTTATATAAGGAATAAAAATGGTCGAAGCAAATAAATGGTCAACAGGTACTTCAAAAAAACCCTGGATTTGATCAGCATGTAAATCCATAGTCATTATTCTATTAACTCCAGCAGCAGTAAGCATATTTGCTGCAAGCTTTGCACCTATTGGAACTCTTGGTTTGTCTTTTCTATCTTGACGTGCCAATCCAAAATAAGGAATAATAGCAACTATTCTTCTGGCTGATGCTCGTTTTGCAGCATCAATCATCATTAATAATTCCATTAAATTGTCAGATGGTGGAAAGGTTGATTGAACAATAAAAACATCAGAACCTCTAACCGATTCCTCAAATGAAGGTTGAAATTCACCATCACTAAATGTACTTATAATAACATTGCCTAATGAAACGCCGTAAGCTTTAGCAATTTTTTCTGCTAAATACCTAGACGCTCTACCGCTAAAAATTTTTACTGTTGGCTCAATCATATCAATTCCCTAAAATATTAAGGGTTGCAAATTTATTAAAATATTAATTCTTAGCCAAATAAAAAATAAAAAGTATTATAAATATTTTAATAAAATCTTTCTTGTTTCAAAAGTAATGAATATTTTCGCAACCTCAAATGATAAATTTGAATGCCCAGATGGCGGAATTGGTAGACGCGCACGACTCAAACTCGTGTTCCATCGGAGTGTGGGTTCGATTCCCACTCTGGGTACTAAACTGTTCTAATCCGAACGTTTTTTAATTATTTTGGCTTCTTAGTTTGGTAATTAGCAAGTTTTCAATTTTTTTTCGTTAAAGATTTTATCATAACTATACAATGGTTATTGATGATTGTTTTGTATGAGGTTCGTCATAGTTAATATCTACGATTGACATTATCTTTGAATGAGAGTTTCATTTTTGTAATGTTAAAATTTGTAGTCTATGAAATCTTGTGGTAAAAGTTTAAGAATTGGAGTAATTGCTTTGTTGTTGATATTTTTATCATGTCAATCTGAAAATAAAATTGTACATCAACAATTCAAATCCAAAAAAGCTAAGGTTCTAGTTTGTCCGACTCATATACTTGAAAATAATAATAACCCGTTGTGCATATAGGCAATGTTAATTTTTAAATTATTGATATTTCGTTCAAAAATGAATTTATTGATGTATTGAATAATAGTAACAGCGGTTATTTTGGACAATATTCTAGTTTTAAAGCCAAGGAAAGTTTTGGCGTAATTATTTCGTATTGAGAACTGGTCACAAAGTTGTGAGAATAAAGTTTCAATTCTTTTTCTTGATTTTCTAAAAATGTAGGGTTGTTTTTTGTAGTCTTTTTGGTTTATTCTCATAGGTATCTCAAGTTTAATTTGAGCAGATTCAAACAAATCTAATTGATAATCAGCACTTAAATAACCTTTGCCACCTAGAATAACACAGTTGTTATATTGATTTTTAATGTCCTTCAAGTAATGAATATCATGTACCGATGCTTTATTAATATCAAAACTTTTAAAAACTCCAGTGATAGAATATACTGCATGAATTTTGTAACCATAATAAGCCATATTTTGACTAGCACAGAAGCCTCTATCTGGTGCAGAATAAAAATCTTCCTTACAAATAACACTTCTGTTGCTTCTTGATAATTTTTCCACTTCTAATGGCATATTATCGACAATAAAATACTCCTCGAAATCATTAAACTTATCGGAAAGCTTAGTTCTAATATATTCAATTGTTGAAAATAATTTTCTCTTTCTTCTATTGTACACCGAACGTTCTATTTTATGATATAAAACTTCTGGAATAACCCTGAAGAGTTGGCATTCACTACCTATACTCATATATTCAGCTGTTAAATTCATAGCTATCAATTCTATATCTGTAAGTTTTGGTTCTCGTATTTGATGTGAAAAACTCCCTTTTCCTGTTATTGATTTTAACATCTCTAAAATTTTGCCGTAATTTGATTGAAAGTTGCTCATGTATTTAAGTGTTTGAAAATCAATTAAATATACGATTTTTTTAATCAATGAACAACTTTTATTTTTATCTTTTTTCTAAATGCACAACGGATTTCTTTTATTATATTTATAAAAAAATAATAGTATGTTAAAACAGAGCCATACACATCCTTTAAACATTGTGGTTATTGTTGCCGCACTTGGGTATTTTGTAGATATTTATGATTTAATACTTTTTAGCATTGTTAGAGTCCCAAGTTTACAAGAAGTAGGGATTGTTGCTGGTGAAATAAAAAATGCTGGGGTTTACCTATTAAATATGCAGATGGTTGGAATGCTTCTTGGTGGAATAGTTTGGGGAATTTTGGGAGATAAAAAGGGAAGATTATCCACATTGTTTCTAACCATTTTACTTTATTCGTTGGCAAATATTGCCAACGGTTTTGTTCAAACACTTGACCAATATGCTATTTTGAGATTAATTGCCGGATTTGGCTTAGCAGGTGAACTAGGTATCGGAATTACGCTTGTTTCGGAAGTGATGACTAAAGAGACTCGCGCATGGGGTACTAGCATTGTATCTGGAATAGGTATTCTTGGGGCTGCTTTGGCATTTATTGTATCGGAATGGGGTTGGAGAGAGTCTTATTGGGTGGGAGGAGTTTTAGGGTTATTGTTGCTTGGACTAAGGATTTATATTCACGAATCAGGAATGTTTGATAGGGTAAAAGTGAGTAAAGCTAAACGTGGAGACTTTTTAAGTCTTTTTAAAAATCGTGAAAAATTTGTTAAATATATTTCATCTATATTTATTGGTATTCCAGTTTGGTTTACCATTGGTATTTTAGTTACTTTTTCAAAAGAATTTGGCGAAGCCTTAGGTATTACCGGGCCTGTTAGTCCAGGGAAATCAATAATGTATCATTATATTGGGGCTGCAATAGGAAGCGTGATAACAGGCTATATTAGTCAAAAATTAAAATCCAGAAAAAAAGCCTTATGGATTGCTATCATTTCACTTTCATTCCTTAGTGTTTGGTATTTTTCTTCTGGCGGGGAATCTCCAGAATTATTTTATTTTATCATTTTCTTACTCGGTATTGCTCAAGGATATTGGGCTGTATTTATTACTGTTGCTTCTGAACAATTTGGTACTAACATACGCTCCACCGCAACTACTACTATTCCCAACTTTGTTAGGGGAGCAACTGTTCCTATGTTAATTTGGTGGAAATACATGACTGAAGGAATGGGGTTAATTCAATCGTCAATAATTGTAGGGGCAGTTGTTATTGTTCTTGCAGTGATTGCGGTATTCTTCTTAGAAGAAAGTTACGATAAGGATTTGGATTATTTAGAAGAAGAATAAAAAGTAATTACTGTTGTCAATATGTTTACCTGAATAGCTAAAAAAAATGAACTTGACAATGATAATTAACAACAAACCCAGTAACATTGCTGTTACTGGGTTTGTTTTGCTCCCCCTCTTGGGCTCGAACCAAGGACCCTCTGATTAACAGTCAGATGCTCT
>JAVHRO010000085.1:0-2642 GCA_036171675.1 Vicingus sp.
TTTTTTTAAAATTTTTAGTGACCACGGGGAGGCTCGAACTCCCGACCCGCTGATTAAGAGTCAGCTGCTCTACCAACTGAGCTACGAAGTCAAATCGTTTTTAAAGGCTTCAAAGGTATTTAAATTTGGTTACTGTTGTATATGTTAAGTGAGCTTTTTACAAATCTTTTTAATTTATTTGTTTTTGCTGGTTATATCTTTAAAAAGTTTACTCCACCGTTACCGATTTAGCCAAATTCCTTGGTTGGTCAACATTACAACCACGCATTACAGCAATATGGTAGGATAATAATTGTAACGGAATAGAGGTTAACAATGGACTCAACGCATCTTCCGATTCTGGAACTTCAATGATGTAATCGGCAATGGCTTTAACAGAAGTATCTCTTTTTTTACAATAGCAATAATTTTACGTTTCGTGCTTTCACTTCTTCAATGTTACTCTGCTTGTATTGTTCTTGATGGTAAAGTTATTTTTTTTGAAAGAGTTTTAAAAATTCGTCTCTTTTACGAACCGAAATATCAATCCACTGGTCGTTTAACATTTGAACCCGATTACCATCTAACCTGGAGTATTGCTTAATATGATTTAAATTGATAATCCACGATTTATGGCAACGAAAAAAAACATTGGGATCTAACATTTCTTCAAATTCTTTTAGGTTTTTGGTTGAAAGAAAGGCGTCTTGTTTGGTGGTTAGCACTTTGGTATAATTCATATCTGCTTCGCAATATAATATGTCTGAGGTATTTAAAAATACATACCCATTTGCATTAGGTATAGCAATTTTATTTGCTTTTTGATGAATACTATTTATGTTTTCGAGCAATACTTCAATTTTATTTTTGTTGATGGATAATTGCTGTTGTCGTTCAAATTTTTCTATGGCATTTACCAATTCTCTGTAATCAATGGGTTTTAGTAAATATTCTAAACACGATGATTTTATGGCTTGCAGGGCATATTTTTCGTGAGCGGTGGTAAAAATAACTTCAAAAGTTGGGGCATCAAAATGATTGAATAAGTCAAAACCCATTTCATTTTGTAATTCGACATCTAAAAAAACCAATGCTGGTTGTTGTTGTTTTATAGCATTAACAGCTTCGGTAATGGTTGAACACATAGCAACAACAGTAATAGTAGGGCAATACGTTTTCAATAAACCGGTAAGAGTAGTTAAATTTGCAGAGGCATCATCAACCAATATTGCTTTTGTCATTTTAAAAGAGTTCTATAAATGGAATGTACAATTCTATTGTTGTTCCAAGTGATTTATCATCAACGAATTTATCAATTATTTTTATACCTTGGATGGCTTCCGAAAAATGTTTCTCGTTCAATTTTAACACTCTGTTTTCGGTTATTTCCATCCCTTTTGATTGATGTTTTACTACCAAATTTTGTTTAGTGGTTTGTGCAACAGCTCTTCCAACGCCATCATCTTCGATAGTAATTTTTAAAAACTCATTTGTTGAAATGGTAGTTTTTTCAAATTTTAGTGAGATGTTTCCTTTTCCAGTTTTTGGAATAATTCCATGTTTTACTGCATTTTCAATAAAAGGTTGAATAAGCATAGGCAAAACGCAAGTATTTTCTGCATCAATCTCATTACCTATGGAAACATGAAACTCAAATTTATTATCACATCTCAACTTTTCGAACCGAATATATTGTTGTAAATAGTCAAGTTCATCTTTTATGGATATAAATTCTTTGTCAGAAAAATTTAACGTGCTACGCATTAATTTGGATAAATCACTCAAATATTCTAACGCCAATGAAGTTTGTTTTTCTAAAACGAATTGCTGTACAGAATTGATAGCGTTGAATAAAAAATGAGGGTTCATTTGAGCTTTATACATGGCAATGTCGGCGGCTTGTTTGTTCAATTGTTCTGTTTTATCAATAATTTCTTGTTTTTGTTTTGCCAACAAAATATTTGCTTTTCGTTTTGTATTATAGGCAAATATTATAATTACAACCAGTAATAAAACAATTCCTATAATTATGGATAGAAACAAAATTCGTAAGTGTTGTTTTTCAATATTTTCCTTATTCAGTTCATTGTCCTTGTTCAATAATTTTATCTGATTTTCTTTTCGTTCTACATCATATTTGGTTTGGAGTTCAGAAATTTTTTCTCCATTTTCTTTTGTTAAAATGATATTGTTTATGGAGTCGTATTTCCAAAAATAATCTAATGCTGTTTTGTAATCTTTTAAACCTTGATAGGCATAAATTAAGTTATAGTTTGCGTACCAACTTAAATGCAAATCATTTAAACTCGTAGCGTAACTGTTTGAAGAGTCTAAATAAAAAATAGCATCTTCATATCGTTCTGCTTTTATACAAACATCGCCCAAATTGTTATAAGCCCAACCAGTTTGACCTTTGTAGTAGTTATTATTAATAAAATTTCGAATGGTTTTTTTGTAATATTTTATGCAATTACTGTAATCACCTTTCTCGTCATAATACCTCGACAAAAATTCATAATACCTTGTTTCTAATTGCACATTATTAGGTTCTTGCTTATACAGTGCCTCTATTTTATGGGCAATATCCATTCCCTTGTCAAATTCATTGTCGTCAATATAATATTCACCTAGTTTAAAATACACATCAGTTAACGTGATCTTAT
>JAVHRO010000086.1:0-12952 GCA_036171675.1 Vicingus sp.
TAAAATGCTGTTTTAACACTTCCGTTTCCTACGTACGTGTTATAAGTTAATAATTGTTTGGCTGCTGGATTATTTAACCCATGACGCATGTAATTGGTAGAGGAATTATTTTTTAAATAATCTTGCAAGGTATTTGAGACAATGGCTCCTTGATGAGGAGAATCTATAGTAACAAAAGTAGAAATGGGTAAAGGGCTACCATTCTGTTCTGCTTTAGCCACTGCATAACGTGCTATAACCCCACCCATACTTATACCACCTGCAACAACTGGTTTGTTTCCATTTATTACCGAAACATAGTTTATTGCTGCTGAATAAACGGCTGCATTGTTTCTCATATCTTGCGAATTTAAGCTATAATTTAATACATAAACTTTAAATCCTGCATTTTTTAGGCAGTTCATTAAATCATTTCCTGCATAAGCAATAAACTGACTTGGAGAGGTATTATAAGCATCAAAACCTTCTGATATAACAATTGGAACAGCATCGTCTGTTATATTTCCTTCCCAAAGTCGTAAAGTATTACAATAATTATCTTTAAAAAATTTAGATGATTTAGGTACAACATGTATATTGTATGTTCTTGAATATATTTGAGCACTAGGCGTATGTACCCAACTTACACGCATTACATGGTCGCCTAAAGAGAAAAAAGAAGCTGAATTTTGCCAAACATAAGATAATTTGGCACTTCCGTTATAAAGCACAACCCAACCCTGATTATCAATATTAACTCTTAAATCGATAAAATAATTATTAAAAAATGTATTAAACTCTAAAATACTATTGTTTTGTTCAATGTAAATGTCTGCTACTTCATTTGCTAGTAAATTTATTTGAACTCCTTGTTTTATCTTTGTTTCTTCATGCCAAGTGTAAGCCGAAGAAACAACAGGTGTTGTACCAGTATTAACCCAACCTGCCACTTGACTAGTCCAATCAACACTTTCTGGTACAGGCACAGTACGTGTGCCTAAATTATGCCAAGCATAAATACCTGTTCCAAACCAACTATCTTTAGAAAGAGATTGCACCCAATAATGATATACACCTGTTGAAAGTACATCTGAATCAATAATAGTATATGACTGACCAGTACAAGTTCCACAAGCATTTATCCAACCACCATTACTTGATGAATTTATAACCGTTCCGCTGGGATTAGATGAAGATAGGCTTCTAACCACCCTATATTTTTCCATTCTAACTTCAAGTGTAGTATTAAATGTAACTCTCACATTTTGTATTATACCACAAAATGTTGGACCAACTACAAATGGTATTATTGAATACCCTCCATAAAATACAAGAGAAAATACCTTGTTTGTGGTAACAACAAACAACATTATTGTTATTATAAGATGTTTTGATTTCATAATGTTATCATGAGTTAAATTTCTTAAAAATAGTTAGGAAATATATTTTTATTTTTTTTCTAACTCTTCAATTCGTTTGTTTAGTTCTAAAATATAAAGCGTTAATTCTTCTATTTTTTCAACCAGTTTAGTTTGTAATTCTCCAACGCCTATTCCATTTTTTTCTACTTCTGTGGCTGTTGGCATATTAGGTAAACGTTTGTTCTTATTAATGTAATCTCCTAATTCAGTAATAGTAGATAGGTTGTAATCTTTTGCAAAAACATAATCTGGAAATGGGGTAAGTTTTACCGTTACCTCTGTAGCATATATATGACCAGTACTCATTACCCTAAATACATCTTTACTTGAAACCTCATCAAAAACAGTTAAGGCTTTTGTATTTTGGGTAGCATTTATTCTCACTTTTAAATCTCCTTTTATATCAAGCTTGGTTGTCGGATTATCAATGCCTATTCCAACTTTTCCAAGTTCAGAAGAGGTCATTATTACGTTTCCTCCATTAATTCCTGTATTAATAAAAACATCTTTGCCACAATAATAGTTAATCAATAACCTTGGTGCATTACCAGTAGAAGTTCCTGCCATATCAATAATTCCGTTTGCTCCATCAAAACCCATAGACATAATATTAGTAGTGGTAGCTCCATTTAAAGAAGATAATCCATAAGCTTGTATCATTCCCTGAAACCTATTTATTGTACTTACTGCAGGAAAAAGACAAGGGTTTGTTGGCAATGTGTCATCAGGATTCCCACCAAAACCAATTACTTCAGGATTTCCATTTGAAGGTGGCAAATAAGTTATCCGTTTATTGTTTCCAAAGATAAAATCTCCTGTTAATTTTATATCGCCATTAAATCTACCTAACCCATCAACTACAATTTTATCTTTAAAGTTGGCTGTACTGTCAACAACTAATTTTTCTTTCATCCGTGCAGTTCCTAGAACTCGTAAATCACTTTTAAATTTTCCATCGCCTATAAATACGGATTGTCCTTTTATTAATACATCTTGGTCAACAGTAAGTCTTTTATTAATCGTAACACTATCTTTAACAATCACATTACTGTCTATTTCTAGTCTCCCTCCAAGTTTTGTGTTCCCCACAACTTCCAGTTTAGTACTCGGCGATATGGTTCCAACTCCAACATTTCCTGTGTCAGATAATATATTAACTGTTTGTGCTTGAGTTTTTGATAGATTCATAGCTATCATAATCATCATAATAATTGTAATTTTTTTCATGAATTTGTTTTTTAGTACAAACAAATATAAATAAAATTCAATTGTAAACAACCGATTGTTTACAATTATATAAAACCAATCAGTTGATTGTAAATTTCCTCCATGAAAAAGCGGATTCGGAAATCAGAAATGCCACAAGAAATTATTGATCTTGGTGTTAAAATTCAGCTTTTAATAAAAGAAAAAAGATTAAAACAACGAGATGTAGCTCACGATGCCGACTTGGATGTAGAAAACCTGAGAAAATACCTTAAAGGAAAACAGGAGATGAAAGTAAGTACCTTACTTAAAATTGCTAATGCACTAAATGTAAAAGTTGAGGAATTTTTTTACTGAAAAATTTCATAATTTATTGTGAAATTCAATTCAAAACGTAATGTTCACAAAATTTTGATAAGGTTATTTCCAATGCTGCAATTTAGACATTTTTTTTGAAAACAGTAATTTGTTTTTAATTCAATTAATGCTTGAGATTGTAAAGCATTGTTTGATTTTACACCTAATTTTTCAAAGTTAAGCAAAATCGTGTTTTTTTCGCTAGTTAATTTTTCTAAAAATTGAATGGCTTTATTTTTCAATTCTTCATTTTGAGTTGTTGTGGCATAAACAAACAACATAGGAACAATTACATTTATTATTAAACTGTCTATCATTAGTTTACCGGTTCGTTTGGTTATACTCTTTTTTTGTGTAACTCCAAATTGATAGTGATTGTCCCAATATTTTGAAGCAGTTAACTCAAACAGTTGCCGAATTTCTTGAACATAATTTATAGCTATAATTTTTGAAAACAACCTCGGTTCATGAACTAATAAGTTAGCTAACTGAGCTATTCTTATCGTCGGGAAATTTGCTGGACGTAACCTCAAAAATTTCCACAAACTTTTATCTAATGGAACTAAGCTAAATTTTGAATTTAAAAATTGATATTCTTTTTTTAACCGTTTAAAATATTCATCTTCCATATTTTCGGTTAAAAACCCTGCCTGACCAAATAACAATGCTTCAACCGTAAAACTATTTTTATGTTTTTCAATAATTTTTAGCGAGGTGTTTTTTGCCAACAACAAAAAAGGTTCGGCATTAACTTTTAGCCCAAAATATTTAAACAACAGTTGATAAAATGTCTCTTCCCAATCGTTTTTGTTTTTGATTAATGTTGCTTCAATTTCAATAGATTTTCGTTCTAATCGTTCAAAAACCAAACGTTCAAGCCAATTATTAATAACAAACTCATCAACCGAATGAATTTGATTACTACAAGGAATCCAATTTTTATTAGATATTAATTGCTCATAATTTAAAATCAGCTTTAAGTCGATTAAATTTTTTAATTCTAATGTAGGAATAGCATTTCCATTCGCATTTTTAATTTCTCTATCGTGATGATAAACAACATGTAAGATTACATTGTTATAGGCGTTGTCCGTTTCGTGATGGTGTTTTATCCAGTCGGAAGAATTGATGTGAATTTCTACATTTCCTGCCCAAAGTGTGTTTTCCAGTTTAATTTGAGCATTAAAAAAATCGGGACCAGCATCTGTATTGTGCTGTCCCGATTTTAAAATTTGTATCGTTTCTTTATTGGTGGTTTTTAAATCATTTGTATTAAACAATTTAAAATTCCAGATGTAATGAAGAAAGTCTTCGGTAATCATATTTTATGCTAAATCTACATCATCAACATCTTTGTCGCCATATTTTTTAGCGGCTTTTTTCTTCGTATAATCAATAATTGAAGTTGATTTTGTAATAGAATCGGCAGCAATTAAGCTGGATTGAATTTGAGTTTGTAAATCGCCTACAGTACCTGGTGAATAAGGCATAAAAATAGTATTAACACCTTGTTCTGCCAATCTTGCAATGGTTTCGTAATGTTGAGTCATAAAAAGCATATTCATTACTTCTTGCCCTGTAACACCATCTTCCATTGCACCTTTTACTTCTTGTACCGATTGTTTTATCCCGTTTGCAATAGCAATTCGTTGATTGGCAATACCTTCACCTTGTAATTTTTTACCTTCAGCTTCGGCTTGAGCGGCGGCAACTACTTTAATTTTCTCGGCTTCGGCATATTCTCTAGCGGCTTCTTTTAATCGTTTTGCGGCATTAATTTCGTTCATAGCATGCTTCACTTTTGCATCTGGATCGATATCTGTAATCAACGCTTTTATGATAGCAAAACCATATTCGTCCATAGTTTCAGCCAATTCTGTTTGAACAGCTACGGCGATTTTATCTTTTTCACTAAATACATCATCTAACAACATGTTTGGGACTTCTGAACGAATGGAATCAAAAACATACGATTGAATTTGTCGGGCAGGGTTATCAAACTTATAGAAGGAAGTTTGAATTCCTTCTGAAGTTTCTACTACATAATATTGAACGGACACTATTAAACGAACAAAAACGTCGTCTTTAGTTTTGGTTTCAACCTCAACGGGTAATTCCATAACTCTTAAATTAACCGTTCCTGCTTTTTTATCAATAATTGGAATTTTAAAGTTGAACCCCGAAAGAGCAACTTTATTAAATTTACCGAAACGTTCTATTATAACAGCCGTTTTTTGTTTTACAATTAAAAATGCTCCGAAAACAAAGAAAAAGATAAAGACAAATAAGACTATTTGTCCAACATTAATTACTGGAATTCCCATATTTATATAATTTTAAATTTGCTTAACAAGATAGCCATTTTTTTTTGAATTTTAAGCACTTCCTCTCTCGATTTTTTTGCGAAATTTTCGTCAGAACCAGCATATATTATTCCTCTCGAAGAGTTAATTAATAACCCACAATCTTTGTTTAATCCATATCTACAAACCTCACTCAATTCGCCTCCTTGCGCACCAACTCCGGGAACCAATAAAAAACTATTTGGAACATGTTTTCTAATTTCTGTAAACATTTCCGGTCGGGTGGCTCCAACCACATACATTAAATTGTTTTCATTGCCCCAATTTTTGGATTGTTTCAACACTTTTTCGAAAAGTTTTTCCTCTTTTCCTTCAAAAAACTGGAAATCGTCGGCTCCTTTATTTGATGTTAATGCTAAAAGTATTACCCATTTGTTTTTAAATTCTAAAAAAGGCACAACAGAATCTACTCCCATGTATGGTGCAACAGTTACCGAATCAAATTTTAAGTTTTCGAAAAACGCCTTAGCATACATACTTGATGTATTTCCAATATCACCACGTTTTGCATCGGCAATAGTAAAAATATCTTTTGGAATATATTCTATTGTCTTTTGTAAGCTATCCCACCCTTTAGAACCATAAACTTCATAAAAAGCTAAATTGGGTTTGTAAGCCACACACAAATCGTGAGTTGCATCAATAATTTGCTTGTTAAACTCAAAAATAGGGTCTTTTTCTTTTAATAAATGTTTAGGGATTTTAGATAAATCGGTATCTAATCCTATGCATAAAAATGATTTTTTAAGTTTAATTTGATTGATAATTTCTTGTTTGGTCATTATGTTAATCTGTTAATCCAGCTTTTAGTTTTTCAGTATTTTCAGCAATTTTAAGTGAACTAATAATTTCTTCCATATCACCTTCCATAATGGCAGCAAGATTGTATAGTGTTAAACCAATTCTATGGTCTGTAACTCTACCTTGAGGATAATTGTATGTTCTAATTTTTGCTGAACGGTCGCCAGTAGAAACTTGCGATTTTCTTTCTGCAGCCCTTATCTTCTCTCTTTTTATAACTTCTGCTTCATAAAGTCTTGTTCGCAGCACTTTCATAGCAATTTCCATATTTTTTATTTGCGAACGACCCTCTTGACATTCAACAACAACACCAGTTGGAAGGTGGGTTAATCGAACAGCAGATTCTGTTTTGTTAACATGCTGTCCGCCTGCTCCAGAAGAACGATAGGTATCCTTTTTAATATCGTCTTTTCTAATTTCTATGTCAACTTCTTCAGCTTCAGGTAACACTGCCACTGTAACTGCAGAAGTGTGCACTCTCCCTTGCGATTCGGTAGCTGGAACTCTTTGTACTCGATGTACTCCTGATTCAAATTTTAACACACCATAAACACTATCACCTTCAACAGAAAAACCTATTTCCTTGAAACCTCCAGCGGTGCCTGAATTTACAGTCAACACCTCAAGTTTCCACCCCCTTTTTTCCATATATTTTGTGTACATCCGAAATAAATCTCCAACAAAAATACACGCCTCATCACCACCAGTTCCAGCCCTTATTTCAACGATAACATTTTTACTATCCTCTTCATCCTTAGGTATCAATAATAGCTTGATTTCCTCATCCATGTTATTTTTTTCTAGTAGCAACTCATCCAATTCCGTTTTTGCCATATCCAAAAATTCCCTATCCGTCTCGGTCTTCATTATTTCCTTAGATGATTCAATATTTCCTATTACGTTTAAATATCTTTTATATACTTTGTTTATTTCTGAAAGCTCTTTGTATTCTTTATTCAATTTAACATAACGATTCATATCTGAAACAACTTCTGGGTCAACTATTTGCTCACTAACCTGATCAAATCGTATGTTGATTTGTTCTAGCTTCTTTAATAAATCACTCATAAATTACTCGTATATAAATTCTCCAAACTCACTTTTTATAGTCAATTTTTTAGGGCCTTTACTCTCAACTCTTCCAATAATTTTTGCATCCACATTGAATGATGTTGAAATAGCCATAATATCATTGGCAATTTCTTCATTAACATACAATTCCATTCTATGCCCCATATTAAATACTTTATACATCTCTTTCCATTCGGTACCAGATTCTTCCTTAATTATTTTATACAATGGTGGAACATCGAATAAATTATCTTTTACAATCTGTAAATCGTCCACAAAATGCAATATTTTTGTTTGAGCACCTCCACTACAATGAACCATACCATCAATTTTATTACTATACTTTTCAAGTATTTTTTTAACAATTGGTGCATAAGTTCTGGTAGGAGATAACACCAACTTACCCATATTTATTTCAACCCCATCAACCCTATCTGTTAAATTGTATTTTCCAGCATAAACCAATGCTGAAGGAACGTTATTATCAAATGACTCAGGATATTTTTCGGCAACTTTTTTGTTAAAAACATCGTGTCTAGCTGATGTTAAACCATTGCTTCCCATTCCTCCATTATATTCATTTTCATAAGTTGCTTTACCAAAAGAAGCTAATCCAACAATTACATTTCCAACTTTGATGTTCGCGTTATCAATAACATCTTTTCTGTTCATTCTGCATGTAACTGTGGAATCTACTATTATAGTTCTTACCAAATCACCAACATCAGCTGTCTCTCCTCCAGTTGAATATATACCAATACCAAGTTTTCTGAGTTCTATCAATAGTTCTTCAGTACCATTAATTATTTCAGATAGTACTTCTCCAGGTATTAAATTTTTGTTTCTTCCAATTGTTGATGATAGGAGAATATGATCAACGGCACCAACACATAATAGATCATCAATATTCATTATCAATGCATCTTGAGCAATTCCCTTCCATACAGAAATATCGCCTGTTTCCTTCCAGTAAGCATATGCTAAGGAAGATTTTGTTCCAGCACCATCAGCATGCATAACCACACAATGTTCGCTACTACCAGTAAGGTAATCTGGAATTATTTTGCAAAATGCTCTAGGAAATAATCCCTTATCAATTTTTTTGATTGCATTATGAACATCTTCTTTTGATGCTGACACTCCACGTTGTAAATATTTTTCAGAAGGTTTCATTATTTATTATTTTCATAAAAACATATAAATAAAAAAGCACCCACCAAAAGGCAGATGCTTTTTAAATTATTTATTTAATCTAATTATTAGATGGTTCAGTAGTTGCTTTTGGCACATAATCATCTCTTAATACTTTAAAGTCAGTTCTTCTATTACGTTGATGAGCTGCTTCTTTTTCTTCTTCTGATTTCAATGAGTTGATGTATTTTTCATCTAACAACGTTCCATCAGACATTTTTAAAGGTTCTTTTTCACCCATACCCTTAGCAACAATTCTGTCTGGATCAACACCTTTTTCTTTAATTAAGTAATCCACACAAGACTGAGCTCTACGTTGAGAAAGTTTTTCGTTATAAGCATCTTTTCCTCTAAAGTCTGTATGAGATCTTAATTGAATTACAATTTTTGGATTGTCAACCATGATATTAAACAAGTAATTTAAAGAGTCTTTTGATGCAGGTAATAAATCGGCTTTGTTATATTCATATTCAATTTGAGGTAATTTGATAGGTCCTTGCATAGGCTGCAATTCGTAAGTGTGCTCAAATTTTTGTCCTTTATCATAACCTACAGTACTTTCTTTTCCTTTTGATGATAAATATTTTTCTTTTTCAACAACCAATGAATAGGAAGTATTTGCATTGATATATCTAGCATTTCCATTTTCCACAAAAGCAAACGCACCGTTTTCATCAGTAGTCATTTCGGCAGATAATCCGTCAGTACCAATAAGTTTAACTTTTGCATTTTGTAAAGGTTTTTGTGTTTCAATATCTATAACAATACCAGTTAAAGAAAAAATAATTTCTGGAGTATAGAATTCCCAAATATCATCTCCACCTTTACCACTGGTTCTGCTGGTAGTAAACATCCCTCTGTTTTTTCCATCCTCATAAACAATTCCAAAATCGTTTGATTCTGAGTTCATTGGTGACTTCATATTTTCTGGATTTCCCCATTGGTTAATTCCCTTGCTTTTAGCTACAAATAAATCTAAACCACCCATTCCTAGTAATCCATTTGATGCAAAATAAAGTTCTCCATTATCTCTAATATAAGGAAACATTTCATCACCTGCGGTATTAATTTCAGGACCTAAGTTGGTTGGCTCAGACCATTTTTTTGCTTTTTTATCGTAAGTAATGTACCATAAATCTTTACCACCTTGACCTCCAGGTATATTCGAAGAAAAAACCAAGGTGTTATCATCGTCAGAAATTGCAGGATGTCCCACAGTAAAAGTATCTTGAGCAATAGTAATTATTTCTGGTTCTCCCCAATTTTGACCAGATTTACTAGCAGAATAAATGCTACAACCCATCACACCTTTCTTTTGAACACCACATCTAGTAAAATAGATAGTAGATTTTTTGTTATTTAAACAAGCAGAGCCTTCACTTGCTGGAGAGTTAACTGTTGCATTTAATAACGCTGGATTGCTCCATTTACCTTTATTATCTCTTTTAGATGAATAAATATCATCAAAATTCATACCTGTAACATCTGAGACTTCAGTACCCGTAGAACCTTGTCGTGTTGAGGTGAAATAAATTTCAGTACCTTTTTTATCAGAAAAAATTGGAGAGAAATCATAATCTTCTGAATTTAATAATGGAAGAGGGCTTACCACTGTTGTAGTGGGATTATCTTTCCAATCTTTAGCATCTTTACACGATTTTATTCCATCGTCCGCTCTTTTATCACCAGGTTTTTCTACTTTATACTTGTTAAATTCAACAATAGCTTCTTCATATTTACCTTGTGATTTATAAATATTAGCTAAATATAGAATTGCAATTGGATTATTATACTTTGCAGTAATTGCTTTACTATACCAAACAGCGGCTTGTGTTCCGTCTTCTTTTAAACGATAACATTCGGCAATTTGAAAAAGAATTTCAGACTTTACGTCCTTACTTTTTTCTTTGGTATAGGCTTTTTTGTACAAGTCTATAGCTTGGTAATACTTATAACCACTAAAGGATACGTCAGCATCTTGCTTATAGTTTTTTTGTGCAGACAGTGATAGGCTAAAGATAAACATCACAGCCAGAATACTTAGTAATTTTTTTGGTCCCATATAATATTAGTCGTTTTTACAAATGAATTTGGCTAAAGTAATAATTCTTTATTATTAATCAAAAAAAGTTATTGAAAATTTAATCTTTATAGCTTTTTCCAACAAATTGGTTAAAAAAATTACTTTGTAAACAAAATTTCTCTCAATTTAGGCAAAGGCCAAAGTTCATCTTCAATAATTAATTCAAGCTTATCGGAATGATATTTAATTTTTTGAAAATATGGTTTTACATTATCGCAATAAGCAAATGCTTTGTCTTCGGCATGTTCTAATTTATTTGCCTTTTTTCTTTCTGCAAGCATTAAATCGCTATTATTTTTCAATTCATTGAGATGTAAAGAGGCTTCTTCCAAAATTTGATACTGAGTTGCAGCTATTTTTTTTGCATCTTTCCCAAAAATATCATTCATTCCTTTAATATTTTGAATAATCGTATTTTGAAAGTTAATTGCTGTTGGTATGATATGATTTTGTGCCAAATCACCAAGAACACGTGATTCTATTTGTAATTTTAGAATATAATTTTCTAATTCTATCTCATGTCTTGCCTGCATTTCAATTGGAGACAACACACCAAGTTCATTAAATAAATCGATGGTTTTTTTATCTTTCATTACGGAAAGTGCTCGAGGAGTATCTTTTAAATTGGACAAGCCTCTTTTTGCAGCTTCCTCAACCCAAGCGTTACCATAACCATTTCCTTCAAAACGAATTTTCTTTGATTCTTTAATAATTTTTTGTAATTCTTTTAAAATTGCTTCATCTTTCTTTTCTCCTTTATTTATTCTTAAATCCACCGCCTTTTTAAATAATATAAGTTGCTTTGCAACAATAACATTTAACGCAATCATTGCTGAGCCACAGTTTGCTGAAGAACCAACTGCTCTAAATTCAAATTTATTACCAGTAAATGCGAATGGAGAAGTTCTGTTCCTATCGGTATTGTCTAATAAAATTTGTGGTATTTTACCGATACTTAACTTTAACTCAGTTTTATCTTCTGGAGTCATTTTTCCAGCTTTGATGCTTTTTTCTAGATTATTTAACATCTGAGTCAACTGAGACCCAATAAACACCGAGACAATAGCTGGAGGAGCTTCATTAGCACCTAATCGATGATCATTACCAGCTGATGCGATACTCGCTCTAATAATATCAGCATTATCATGAATCGCTTTTATTGTGTTCACGAAAAAGGTTAAAAACCTCAAGTTTGTTTTTGGATTTTTTCCTGGAGCTAATAAATTAATACCTGTATTAGTACTCAATGACCAATTATTATGTTTTCCAGAACCATTTAATGATGAAAACGGTTTTTCATGTAATAAAATTTTAAAATTATGTTTGCTAGCAATCTTTTCTAGCAAATCCATTAATAACAAGTTATGGTCGTTCGCTAAATTTGTTTCCTCAAACATTGGAGCACACTCAAATTGATTTGGAGCTACCTCATTGTGTCTAGTTGTTACAGGTATTCCTAACTTATGTGCTTCAATTTCATATTCTTTCATAAAAGCACCAACTCTATCAGGAATAGAACCAAAATAATGGTCATCTAATTGTTGCCCTTTGGCTGGATTATGACCAACCAAAGCTCTTCCTGTCATCATAATATCAGGGCGAGCATAATAAAGCGCTTTATCAATTAAGAAGTATTCTTGTTCCCAACCTAGAGTTGCATTTACTTTAGTAACATCTTTCTCAAAATATTGACAAACTTCTGTAGCAGCTTTGTCCATCACATTCAATGCCTTTAATAACGGCATTTTAAAATCCAACGCTTCACCCGTATATGCAATAAAAATAGTTGGAATACATAGTGTTCCGCTAATGATAAAAGCTGGAGAAGTAGGATCCCATGCAGTGTAACCTCTGGCTTCAAAAGTATTTCTTATTCCACCATTTGGAAAACTTGATGCGTCTGGTTCTTGTTGTATTAAATTGTCTCCATCAAATTTTTCAATAGCTCTACCTCCTGATATTGGGCTAAAAAATGCATCATGTTTTTCTGCCGTACTCCCTGTTAATGGCTGAAACCAATGGGTATAATGCGTAACTCCCTTAGTTAAAGCCCAATCTTTCATAGATGAGGCAACCTGACTTGCAAGGTTTCTATCTAATGAAGCACCTTCATTTATAGTTTTTAACAAACCTTTGTATGCTTCATTTGGTAAGTATTCTCTCATCACCTCTTGGGTAAATACATTTGTTGAATAATACAAAGATGCTTTGCTTGCTGGATATTCCACTTTCTGTGGAGTTCTCGCTAAGGCTTCAGATAATGCTTGAAATCTAAGAATTGCCATGTTTTTATGAATTATAATTAATTATTTTGCAAAAGTACACTAAAAAACAAAGAATTATTAAAAATAAATACTTCTTTTTTATTAACACCCCCATAAAAAATTAGAATAGTTATAAAAAAATAAATTTTGAGTGTATTAAGACAAAAAAAGAGGGTGTCTAAAAAGAAATAGACAGCCTCTTTTTTTTATCTCAAA
>JAVHRO010000087.1:0-12921 GCA_036171675.1 Vicingus sp.
TTTAAAAATTTCGTTAAAAATTTCTTCCGTGATTTCAGTCCATTCTTTTTTGGAAAAATTCAATAATTTTTGATTTGGACTAAACAACAATTCGTTGGTTGGTTTTGAAAATCGATTCCACGGACAAACATCCTGACAAATATCGCAACCGAACATCCAATCATCAAATTTTCCTTTTACATCGTTCGGTATAATTTCATTTTTTAATTCAATGGTGAAATATGAAATACACTTGCTTCCATCTACTACTTTATTGGGTAAAATGGCCTCCGTCGGACAAGCATCAATGCAAGCAGAACACGTCCCACAATAATCCTTTATGGGCGAATCGTAATCAAAAACCACATCCAAAATAATTTCGGCTAAAAAGAAAAAAGAGCCATTTTTTGGATGAATCAACATGGAGTTTTTGCCTACCCAACCAAGCCCACTTTTTTTGGCCCAAGCTCGGTCTAAAACTGGCGCAGAATCAACAAATATTCTCGCATTAATTTCACCAACTTCGTCGGAAATAAATTGAACGAGTTCTTTTAATTTGTCCTTAATCACTTGATGGTAATCTACGCCATATGCGTATTTAGAAATTTTAAATGAATCTTTTCTTTGATGTTCATTTGGATAATAATTGTACATGATCGAAATAACCGATTTCGAGCCTTCAACTAACAATGTAGGATCCAATCGCTTGTCGAAATGGTTTTCCATGTAGTACATTTTACCATGCAAATTTTGTTTTAACCAACTTTCTAATCTTGGAGCTTCTTCCTTTAAAAATTCAGCTTTAGAAATTCCACAAAATGAAAAACCTAAGCGGTGAGCCTCGTTTTTTAATTGTTGAGTAATTTTTGCTTGATTAACAGGCATCAATTTTTAGAAAAAAAAGCATTTAAGGCGTGAAGCGATTTTACTTTAGCCTCTAAAAACCCCATGTGACCAACTTCTTCAAGCAGCACATACGAGCCTTGTTCTGGCAAATTCGCTTGTTCAATTAATGTCTCGTAAGGTAAAATATTGTCCTCTTTACCTATAATATATAAAACTGGATAAGGTGCAAAATTCAGTATAATTTCTCTGTCCATTCTAATTTTCATACCTTCTAAAGCTGCAACAATTCCTTGTAAAGAAGTAGATAAAGCAGCATCTTTAATCTCAGCTATTTCTTCTTGATATGGATAATTTTTGGTGTAAAAAAGATTCGGAACAGCTTCGTTTATGAATAAATTTTTATTTAGTTTCACCACTTTTATCGCTCTATCACGGTCTTTTTGTTTTTCAGGACTATCGCCACGTGCCGAAGAATGAAATAAGCACAATCCTTTTATGTTGTCAGGAAATTGTTCTGCTATTGCTAGACTTACATACCCCCCCAAAGAATGTCCTACTAAATAAAATTTTCTGATTTTTAATTTTCGAATGACAAAATAAACGGCTTCAGCCATTTCTTCCATAGTGTGGATGTAGCTTAAACATTCCGATTTTCCATGTCCCAACAAATCGATGGTAATAACTCGGTATTTTGAATTTAGCTGAAGAGCAAAATCGTTCCAAATACTTTTATTTTCCAAAAAGCCATGAAGAAAAACAATTGCTTTACCAGAGCCACTATCGGTAAAACTAACTTGGATATTTTTAAAGGTAATAAATTGTTCATCTAAATTTTCCAACCAACAAAAAGTTTATGCATTCATTAAGGCTTCAATTTCATCAGCTTCAATAGGAATGGTTGCCATTAAATCTATTGGAGCTCCATCGTTGGTGATTAAAAAATCGTTTTCAATACGAATTCCCAAATTTTCTTCACGAATATATATTCCTGGCTCCACTGTTAACACCATTCCAGCTTCAAAAGGACGATTTCTCATTTCAACATCGTGAACATCCAAACCTATATGATGAGAGGTCCCGTGCATAAAATATTTTTTATACAATGGATTTTTAGGATCTTGTTTAGCTACTTCATTTTTGTTAAGCAATCCTAAACCAATCAATTCCTTTTCCATTACATCCCCTACTTTTAAATGGTACGTTTCATGGTCTGTTCCTGGAACCAGCATTGCCGCAGCTGCTTTAAAAACTCTTAAAACTGCGTTGTAAACATCTTTTTGTCGAGGTGTAAATTTTCCACTTACGGGAATGCTACGAGATAAATCCGAAGCATAATTTCCGTATTCAGCACCTACATCCATCAAAATAACATCACCAGCTTTACACTCTTTGTTGTTCTCCACATAGTGCAAAACACACGCATTAAAACCAGATGCTATAATTGGTTCGTAAGCATGTCCTCGAGAACGATTCATTAAAAATTCGTGTGTAAATTCTGCTTCAATTTCATATTCCATTACTCCTGGCTTAACGAATTTTAGAATTCTACGAACGCCTTTTTCGGTAATGTTGCAGGCATGTTGCATGGCTTCAATTTCAAGAGGTGATTTAATTGCTCGAAGATTTCTCATTATTGGAGCCAATCTCTCATAATTTTGAAGTGTATATTTTTGCTGACACGCTTTTCTAAATCGATCGTCTCTGGTTTCTACGATTTTACTTGCACGCAAATGTTCGTTTTGATTTAAGTATATATTTTCTGATTCATACACCAACGAATGAAATATTTGATCAAATTCTGAAGTCCAATAAACAGTTTTAATTCCCGATTGCTCAAATGCTTGTTCTTTAGTCAGTTTTGCACCTTCCCAAATGGCAATTAAGTCGCTGGTTTCTTTCAAAAACAATATTTCTCGATGTTTAGGATTGCTTGCATCTGGACAAATCACTAAAATAGATTCTTCTTGGTCGATTCCAGATAAATACAAAATATCGTTGTTTTGACGAAATGGCATGGAGCCATCAGCATTGGTTGGCATAATATCATTAGAATTAAACACCGCAACCGATTTTGGTTTTAATTGTTTTACAAAATTTGCTCTGTTTAGAATATATAGCGATTTGTTAATTGGAGTGTATTTCATAATATTATATTTTTACCAAATTTAAGTATCTAATTTTATAAAGAATAATTAATTTTCGATTAATTCTTGTAAAGCCTCAATCCACATTGGATTTTCATTTAAACTCTCCACCAATTGCCAATTTCCGCCTCCATTACTATGAAAAATTTCTTTAAACTCTTGTCCAACTTCAATGGTGGTTTCCAAACAATCAGAAACAAATGATGGAGAAAAAGCCAACACATTTTTAATTCCATTTTTAGGATAATCAGCAACCACCAAGTCAGTGTATGGTTTTAACCATGGGTCGCGCGTTCTGGTTTCCAAACGAGATTGAAAAGCAACATCAAATTGATTTTCCTTTAATCCCATTTCTGCTGCAATTAATCGAGCAGTTTCGTAACACTGAGCTCGGTAACAAAGTTTATTTTGTTGAGTATAATTTTTGCAGCAAGTCTCATCTAACTTGCACGATCCATCTTTACAATCGTTTAAAATATGTCGCTCTGGTATTCCATGAAAACTGAACATCACTTTATCAAACTTTCCTGTAAGCCAATGTTTATTACCATTATCAGCAAACGCTTGAATAAACTTTTTGTTCGAGACAAAATTCTCGACCATTTTAACAGTTGGATTATACTTCAATTCAACTAAAACACTTTCAACCTTTTTAATACTCGAAAGGGTTGATGACGATGCAAACTGCGGATACATAGGAATCACCACGATATTATCGATGTTGTTTTTCTTGAATTCTTGCAATACTTTTTTTATAGATGGACTTTGATAGCGCATTGCCAAACGAACAAAATAGTCGTCACCCATTTTGTCTTGAACCAACTTTTCTACTTGTTTTCCATAATACAACAATGGAGAACCCTTTTCTGTCCATAATTGTTGATAAATTTTTGCCGATTTTGGCCCACGAAATGTGGCAATAATCACATTTACTAAAAACCAGCGATATAAATAAGGTAAATCAATTACATATTTATCCATTAAAAATTGGCGCAAATATTTACGCACATCTTTCACCGATGGACTATCTGGTGTTCCTAAATTAACTAATAATACTCCTTTTTTTTGCATAGCTCAAAAATACTGATTACACAATAAGTTTTAAAAGTTAAGCGTAATTTTGTTTTCTAAATTCGCATCAGATGGACTATTTTTATTTAAAAGCGTTGCACATTATTTTTGTGGTTACTTGGTTTGCAGGATTGTTTTATATCGTTAGGTTATTTATTTATCATGTGGAAGCCGAAGATGAATCTCCTGAGGCAAAAGCAATTTTACAAAAACAATATAAAATAATGAGTAGCCGACTATGGTATGGAATTACATGGCCATCAGCTTTATTAACAGCCATTTTTGCCTTTTGGTTGTTGTTTGGAACGCCAATAGGACAAGCATGGCTGTTAACTCCTTGGATGCAAATAAAGCTTGTTTTTGTCTTGGCATTGTACATTTATCATTTTGCCTGTCACCGAATTTTTATTCAACTTCAAAAAAACGAAATCAAGTACTCTTCATTTAAATTGAGAATTTGGAATGAAGTAGCCACTGTACTTCTTTTTGCTATTGTTTTTCTAGTAATTTTAAAAGACGCTATAGGTTGGATATGGGGTATTGCTGGTCTTTTGTTGTTTTCTGCTATATTAATGCTTGGCATTAAAATGTATAAAAAGAGTCGAGAAAAAAAATCTAGCCACTAATATTGAATATACAAAACAGCAAAATACATTATTAACATTGTCCCATCAATCAAACCTGAAAAGAATAATTCTGATCTTTTCTCGCTAGTAAATCCAACAATTATCATGGTTAAAATTGTAGCAATTGAAGTTGCAACAAACTGACTTCCGATTAATTGTTGAAAATAATAAAATTGAATTCCTTTTAACAATAAAAAACAACTCAATAAAAATTGTGACAGCAGAATGGTGTTTCTCACGCCAATATGAGCAGGAATGGTTTTTATTTTATTTTCTTTATCATATCTCAAGTCACGAACATCAAAAGGGAGGGTAATTGCAAGGATAAATAAAAACTGTTCAGCAATTAAAAACAAAAACGAACTGTCTAATGTAGTTGTAAACCCCCGAACCTCTATAAATGGTATGGCTACCATTACCATTGACCAAACTACAGAAATTACAATAATTTTCACAAAGGGAATGTCTCTAATCGCAATGTTAATCTGATTGTAACGAATAATTGGTAAAACATAAAACACCGAAAAAATGGACAAAGGAATAATTAAAATAAAAACATCTCGTGAAAATTTGAATACAAAGTACATGCAAAGAAGTCCCGATAAAACGGACGCCAGAAACAATTTCTTTTTATTTCGAATGATCCAACCAAGCCTTATTCCAACATTTTTTCCTAAAAAATCAACCGCGTTTAATCTATATAACCGCTGAAAATTGTAGGTAAAAAAAGTTGCACAAAAAATAAACGCTAAAACATTTTTAGAATTTCCAGAAGGAAGTTGCAACAACAAATACGTTTGATGTGAGAGAAATAAAATACATACTGAAATAAATAAATTACTATAAACAAACACCCTTGTTATAGCAATAATAGTTCTCATCTAAAAGTGTTGTTAGTTCGAACCATTAGCAAGTAAACTTATTAAGAATCCAGTGCCCAAGCCTAAAAAACTACTTTTTAATGCATTTTGAGTTCTTTTACTTCTAGCAACACGTTCATGACCACGTAAATACTCATCTTCTTTTAAATACTGTAAATCGGTTAGTCTTTTCTCTTTTACTGTTGTTGGAAAAACTAGGGTTAACGAGGTATACGCTAATGGTGCGGCAACATAAATAAACGCTTGTTCTTTTTGCATAAAATAACCTGCAACACCACCTGCAACAAAACCCATTGCATTTGAAAAATTAGACCGATAACTTTTATGTGCATCTCTCTCACCATAAACAAACAAACGCATATCGTGTTCTTTTAAAAAATTACCTTCTAACGAATCATACTTGTAAAGCACATTTTCTTTCCCTTTCTGATTGTAAGAGAACACTCTAAAGTTGTCAATTAAGAGTTCAGCATTTTTTTCATTTTTAAAGGTAATTTCAAAATTGGTAACGTTTAACAACGAACCGTTAAGTTCCTTTCCATTTAAAAAAAGCAATTGATCTTGAGCATAGCCGACTAAGCTAAATAAAACAAATAGGATTGAAAATAAACATGATTTATCGGAACTCTTCATAACTACAATTGTAAACGATTACCAAAATCAATTGGTTGGTTTACGCAAAAATAAAGATATAGTTTAGAAACCACAACTGCAAGACTTAGAAAAATAGACCATTGTTTGAGGCAATAGTTCTTGAATTTTTTTATGTTCTTCGTCGCTCATTAAAATTACTCTCATATCTAACTTTTTAAGCGTCGTGCTAAGCTGTACTATTTCTTCTGGCAGCCACGAAATATTAGTACCCCAAACATCTAAATATTCCAATTCTTTTAGTTGACTAATTTCTTTGGGAAGGGTTGATATTTCAGTTTCGTTGGCTGCAAATTCTTTTAAATGAATTAGCAATCCTATTTCAGGGGGAATTGTTTTAATTTTATTACCTGAAACATTTAATTTTTGAAGATATTTAAAATTAAAAATAACCTCAGGAAATCTACTCAACTTATTTTTATTTACATTTAATGTTTGTAAATTCAAAAATTGCCCAATTTCTTGAGGTAATTCTACAAGTTTTAGTTTTTTTAAATTTAATTTATATACGGTTAGCGGATCTTTTTTAAGGGCTTGCTGAAGATTTAATTCTGGAATCGTGTCTAAATCCTTATAATTTATTAATTGGGCTGACAGATTAATACAACCCGTTATTCCAATAATGCTAAGAAAAAATTTCAAGTGCTTTTTGTTTATCATAAGTTAATTGAATTTGTAGGTCATTAAGTTCGTTAAATTTTTCTTCATTTCTTATTCTCTCAACAAACTCAACTGATAATTGTTTATTGTAAATGTCTTGGTTAAAATTAAATATATTTACTTCGATGGTAACCTCAGATTTATTTAATGTTGGTCGAGTGCCTATATTTAACATTCCGTTATAGATAACTCCATCTAGAAAAATATTAACAGCATACACACCATTTAATGGGATTAATTTGTACCACTGATCAACTTTAATATTTGCTGTAGGAAAGCCGATAGTACGACCAATTTTATCACCTTCAACAACCGTTCCATGTATCGTGTAATTGTATCCTAAAAATTGATTTGCAGCCTTTATTTCTCCAATGCTCAACGAATTTCTAATTTTTGTTGAACTAATATGAATTGATTGTAATTCTTGAGCCGGAATTTCAACCACATCGAACCCATATATTGGTCCATATTCTTTTAAATGTTGAAAAGTACCTTCTCTATTTTTTCCAAAATGATGGTCATACCCTATTACCAATTTATTGGTATTAAGTCGAGTTACCAAAATATCTCTTACAAAATCTAATGATGTAATCCTAGAAAATTCTTTTGAAAAAGGATGAATGATAAGATGATCTATACCAGTTTTTTCAAGCAATGCAATTTTCTCGTCAATGGTATTTAATAATCGTAAATCATTTTGTTCTGGATAAAGAACAATTCTGGGATGAGGGAAAAAAGTAATTAAAACAGATTCCGAATTATTCTGATTTGCTGCACTAATTAATTGTTCAATTATTTTTTTATGACCTAAATGAACTCCATCAAAAGTTCCCGTTGTTACCACCGATTTTTTTGAAGCAACAAACTCATTAATATGATGGTAAATATGCATTGTTTACAAGCCTATAAAGCAAATTTTTAATTCAAAAAGATTACAAATATCCATAAATAATTCGTTCGAAAAATATAAAAATAATATTATTGACAATCCTTTAATATTTAAATTAAATATTTTACTTTTGCAACCATAAAAAAAGAGATGTAATACACCTTAAAAATAGATGAAAATGTTAAATAAAATTGGAAAAATAACACAAATAATTGGTCCAGTTATCGATGTTAGTTTTGAAAACGGAGAATCACTTCCAAATATTTTAGATTCATTGGTAATAACTAGAGATAATGGTCAAAAAGTTATTTTAGAATGTCAAAAACACATCGGTGAAGATACCATAAGAGCTATTTCAATGGATGCTAGTGATGGATTAAGAAGAGGAATGGATGTTGTGGCTACTGGCTCCCCAATTATTATGCCTATTGGCGAAAAAATTAGAGGCCGTTTATTTAATGTAGTTGGAGAGGCTATAGATGGTATTGGTGCTGTTGACAAAACAGGAGGCTACCCAATTCACAGAGAGCCACCAAAATTTGAAGATTTATCAACTTCAACAGAAGTATTATTTACAGGTATTAAAGTTATCGACTTAATTGAGCCTTATTCAAAAGGTGGTAAAATTGGTTTGTTTGGCGGTGCTGGTGTTGGTAAAACCGTATTGATTATGGAATTAATCAACAACATTGCTAAAGGTCACTCAGGGTTATCGGTATTTGCTGGTGTTGGAGAAAGAACAAGAGAAGGAAATGACTTATTAAGAGAGATGATTGAATCTGGCGTAATTAAATATGGTGAAGAATTCAAACACTCGATGGAAAAAGGTGGTTGGGATTTATCTAAAGTAGATAAAGTTGGTTTAGAAGAATCGATGGCAACATTGGTTTTCGGTCAAATGAATGAGCCTCCAGGTGCTAGAGCTAGAGTTGCTTTATCTGGATTAACATTAGCTGAATATTTTAGAGATGGTGATGGTGAAGGAAAAGGAAAAGATATCTTATTTTTTATTGACAACATTTTTAGATTTACACAAGCTGGTTCTGAGGTGTCTGCACTACTTGGGCGTATGCCTTCTGCAGTAGGATATCAACCCACATTAGCATCAGAAATGGGCGCTATGCAAGAACGGATTACTTCCACTAAATCTGGTTCTATTACTTCAGTTCAAGCCGTTTATGTACCTGCTGATGATTTAACTGACCCTGCTCCAGCAACAACATTTGCTCACTTAGATGCTACAACAGTACTTTCTCGTAAAATTGCTGAGCTAGGTATTTATCCTGCGGTGGATCCATTGGATTCTACTTCAAGAATATTAACTGCCGATATCGTAGGAAAAGATCACTATAACACAGCTCAACGAGTAAAGGAAACTCTACAACGATACAAAGAGTTACAAGACATTATTGCTATTTTAGGTATGGACGAATTATCTGAAGACGACAAGTTGGTTGTTCACAGAGCACGTCGTGTACAACGTTTCTTATCTCAACCTTTCCACGTTGCTGAACAATTTACAGGTTTAAAAGGTGTTCTAGTTCCCATCGAAGATACCATTAAAGGTTTTAACATGATATTAGATGGTAAAGTTGATGAATATCCAGAAGCAGCTTTTAACCTTGTTGGATCAATAGAAGAAGCTATTGAAAAAGGTAAAAAAATGATGGCTAACGTTTAAATAATTAACTAATTTGATATAAAATGCATTTAGAAATTATTACACCCGAAAAAAAAATCTACACTGGAGAAGTTACTATGGTTAACTTACCTGGATCTGATGGCTCTTTCGGTATTTTAGAAAACCATGCACCAATTATTTCTACCTTAAAAAAAGGCGTCATTAAAGTTGTTGAGTTAAATAATACTGAACAAACCTTTGAAATAGCTGGTGGAGTTATTGAAATGAGCAAAAACAATATTATCGTTTTAGCAGAATAATTTCTTTTAATAATACCTAAAAAGGCTATCTAATTAGATAGCCTTTTTTTTACAATTAATTTTGTTACTTAACTTTACAAAAAAAACTACAATGGAAACGACACAAAGCCCTTATACCTTTTATGCCGAAATGACCCCGAACCCTAACACCATGAAATTTGTTTCAAACAGATGGCTGGTTACCAATGGCAATTCATACGAAATTCTTGCAAATCAACGAGTAGGAAGCCCTTCTCCATTGGCTGAAAAGCTATTTAACTTTCCATTTGTGAATGGTGTTTTTATTTCGGCTAATTACGTAACAGTTACTAAAAGTAATGTTATTGAATGGCAAGATGTGGTAATGGAACTAAGAGAATTCATTAAGGAGTTTATGAATCAACCCCATGCCGAAGCAATAAAATCATCGTTTTTAGCCCAAAAAACGACAACGAATAACGCAACTGAAGAAACTTCAACTACAAGCACCTCAGTACAATCGTATTCTGATTTTGACAAAAAAATTATCGAGATTTTGGATGAATACATTAAACCAGCCGTTGAAAATGATGGAGGATTAATTTCCTTTGATTCTTACGCTGATGGTGTTGTAAAAGTAGTACTAAAAGGCTCGTGCAGTGGCTGCCCATCTTCTACCGTAACATTGAAACATGGCATAGAAAACCTTCTAAAAAGTATGTTACCAGAAGTTCATGAAGTAATAGCAATAAACGGATAAAATTAAAAACTATGGAACTTTTTCTGCACCTCGACACTTGGATAGCCCTATTAACCCTAACATTTTTAGAAATAGTATTGGGCGTAGATAACATTATCTTTATCTCTATTGTTGTTGGAAAACTACCCGAAAAAAATCAACGAAAAGCAAGAATGGTTGGTTTATCTTTAGCATTAATAGTTCGTATTTTCTTATTAATGGGAATAACGTGGTTAATTGGATTAACCAATCCTATCCTTACAATAAACGATTTTAACCTAAGCTGGAGAGACCTTATACTAGCCATTGGAGGGTTATTTTTAATTGCAAAAAGCACTTCAGAAATACACAGTAAAATTGAAGGAGATGAACATCAACGTAAAGTAAAAAACTCTACTACATTAAGCAGTGCTTTGGTTCAAATTGTTTTGCTCGATATTATTTTTTCATTTGATTCAATATTAACTGCAGTAGGATTAACCAATCAAATTACCTTAATGATCATTGCAGTCATCCTCTCTATCATCGTAATGATGATTTTTTCGAAAGCAATTAGTGATTTTGTTAATACCCATCCCACAATACAAATATTAGCTTTGTCGTTTCTTATTCTAATTGGCTTTATGTTAATTGTTGAAGGAATTCATATTCATGTTCCAAAAGGATACATTTATTTTGCAGTATTTTTCTCGCTCGTGGTTGAAATGATTAACATTAGGTTAAGAAAAAAAATGTAACAACGTACCAACCCAAAATCTTGTCCCTATGAAACACAGGCTGTTGTACATATTTATTTTGTTGAGTAATATCATGTACGCACAAAACACGTTAAACGGCTCACATAAAGGCGAACTTTCATTTGGAGCGCGTTCGGTAGGTAGTTTATTTACCGCTACCGAAAATGCCTTTGGACTTGGAGCTGGAGGGCAAATACGTTTTAGAATAGACGAGAAATTTAATACCGAATGGTTTGGCGATTGGATGACAACCGACATTAACGGATATGGACAACGATTTGACGCCCATATTGGCGAATCGATGATGATTTACCCTGGTAAAAACATTGGTCAAAAGCACACCTTTACACCTTTTATTGTTGGAGGATTTTGTGGCGATTTTACCAGAGTACAAACCAACTTAATTTTTGATAGCCTTCAAAATGACTACATTAAACAATCGAGAGATCGATGGAGTTTTGCCACTCAATTAGGCTGCGGAACACATTACAATTTTACCGAACGCTTTGATATTTCGTTTACATTACAATACGACATCCATTTTGGAAGAGACATTAATGGCCATGTTGAAACCAATAGCAACGGCGAAAAATATTTACAAATTGAACAAAAACAAGGAAATGCATTGGAAGGTCATACCTTTTTCACAATAAGTTTAAATTACGTTCTAGGTACTTTTAGAAAAAGTTAACCCCATGAAGAAACTAGTATTTATACTTCTTGCTTTTCCTATCCTACTTGTTGCTCAAAAGTCGGAACAATTTGTTGGAAAAGGGTTGCTAAGCGCCAAAGGCACTTTAGCACTTGGACAAATGACCGCGTTTGACGAAACCAATATGTACGTAAGCGCCAACTCCGAATATTTTGTTGAAGACAATGTATCGTTTAGAGGAGGTTTTTACTTTTTTCTTGGCGCCGACCATTCTAACTCAAAAAATATTTTTGCTCAAAATAGCACCTTATTTTGGGGATACAGTTACCATTTTAAAACCAACAATCATCTCGATCCTTACGTGGGATTTCTACCCGGACTAAGCTTAACCCAACTTAAAGCACCTGATAACAAAACTAAAGAACCATACCCATATAATGTGTCAACATACCCAATGACTGTTAGCCCAGTGGCATCAGCCAACATAGGAATTAACTATTATGCCACACGATTTACTCACCTTTTTGTAGAAGCTACTTATGTAGATGGCGTTCACTTATCTGACATATCTGGGGTTTCGTTAAGTGAATTTAGAGTTGCTTTTGGATTTGGCTTTAATGTTTGGACAATTAAAAAGAAGTGATTACCGACCTCATTATTAAACGAGAATTGCAAAAAGTGATTATAAGAGAAATTTATAAGTAAAGGTTTTTTTTGAATTTAACTTGAATAGCTATATTACTCAAAATCTACTAGTTCCTTTATTGTAATATCTAAAGCCTTTGCTATAATGGCTAGTTTGGAAACACTTATACTAACTTTTGCTTTTTCTATTTTGTAAAGATATTGTCTGTCGCTTTGAATTTTATTAGCAAGTTCAATTTGGGTTAATCCTTTAGATTCTCTAATCTCTCGAATTTTATTACCAACTTTTATAGGCACATTTTCTTTAATGCTTTTTATGTCCTCGTTGGATAAATCTGTCATAAGACAAATTTCAGTGACCACAACAAAACTTATGTAACCTTAAAATACTGCATGCAGTATTTTTTAACTACATTTGGTTATTAATAAACCACTTAAAAAATTATAGGGCTCTAGTTTAAAATAGGTATTATTTTGTATATTTGCGTATGAAATTATCAGA
>JAVHRO010000088.1:0-2604 GCA_036171675.1 Vicingus sp.
TGAAAATTTAATCTTAACAAAAATTGTATAGTAGTTTAATCGAGAATTCAAATTTCACTCATTTCAATCTCCGTCAGATGACGGATCGAATTGACAAATTTTCTTACAAATGCACAACGGGTTAATTTATTGTCTTATTCAGCAAATACGAAAAAATAGAAATTGCATTCTCACTTTTAGTTATTGATTACTTTTGCCCAATGCGTATTGCTTCAACCATAAAAAATTTACCAAACAGCCCAGGCATCTATCAATACTTAAATAGTGATGGAACCATAATTTATATTGGAAAAGCTAAAAATTTAAAAAAGAGAGTTTCGAGTTATTTTAATAAAAACCATGATAACACAAAAACTGCTGTTTTGGTTAAACAAATTGTAGAAATTAAAACTATAGTGGTTGGTTCAGAAATTGAAGCGTTATTGTTAGAAAATAATCTAATCAAAAAATATCAACCTAAGTATAATATTTTACTTAAAGATGATAAAACGTATCCTTGGATTTGCATTAAAAAAGAACCTTTCTCTAGAATTTTTTCAACCCGTGCAATAGTAAAAGATGGCTCAGAATATTTTGGCCCTTACGCTTCTAGTAGGATGATGTCCACGATTTTAGATTTAATTAAAGAACTATATCCTTTGCGAACTTGCAATTTTAATCTGTCACAAGAAAATATTCAATCAGCAAAATTTAAAGTTTGTTTAGAATATCATTTAGGCAATTGCAAAGCTCCCTGCGTAGGTTTTCAGCAAGAACTTGAATACCAGAAATATATTTCCGACATTAAAAACATCATAAAAGGCCATATTATTAGTGTAACCAAGCATCTTAAAACTTTAATGAGCGAGTATGCCTCAAATTTAGAATTTGAAAAAGCTCAACTACTCAAAGAAAAAATAAGAACTCTTGAAAACTATCAAAGTAAATCGGTTGTGGTAAGCCCTACCATTAATGATGTGGATGTTTTCTCCATTGTTTCAGACGAAAAAGAAGCATTTGTTAATTATTTAAAGGTAATAAACGGAGCGATAATTCAAGGACACACACTTGAGGTTAAAAAGAAATTAGATGAAACTGATGATGAAATTTTGCAATTTGGCATTATCGAATTACGATTAAGATTCGATAGTCAATCAAAAGAACTCATTGTACCATTTATCCCTTCAATTAATTACTCCAATTTTAAATTTACAGTTCCACAAATTGGTGATAAAAAACAACTCTTAGAATTATCTGAACGTAATGCAAAGTACTATCGACTTGAGCGTAAAAAACAAAAAGAAAATGTTAATCCAACCAAACACAGTGATAGAATTTTAGAGCAACTTCAAAAAGATTTACGAATGCCCGAAAAGCCAATTTATATTGAGTGTTTCGATAATTCTAATATTCAAGGCACTAACCCTGTTGCAGCATGTGTGGTATTTAAAGATGCTAAACCAAGCAAAAAAGATTACCGACATTTTAACATAAAAACTGTTGAAGGGCCTAATGACTTTGCCAGTATGGAGGAAGTTATTTTAAGACGTTACAAAAGGTTGTTAGACGAAAATCAATCGCTTCCACAGCTAATCATAGTTGACGGTGGTAAAGGACAATTGAGTGCTGCACTAAAAAGTATAGATGAATTAGGATTAAGAGGAAAAATAACAATTATTGGTATTGCAAAAAAATTGGAAGAAATCTATTTTCCAAACGATTCAATTCCGCTGTATTTGAATAAAAAATCGGAATCGTTAAAACTCATTCAATATTTAAGAAATGAAGCGCACCGTTTTGGAATTACGCATCATAGAAATAAACGATCGAAAGAATTAATAAAATCTGAATTATCAGAAATTAAAGGTGTTGGATTCAAAACAACTCAAGAGCTTTTATTGAGATTTAAATCGGTTACAAGAATTAAACAAGCTTCATTAATTGAGCTAGAAAACACCATAAGTAAAAAAAGAGCTATAATAGTATTCGAACATTTTAAAAAATAAACCTATGAAAATATATCATAATCCTAGATGCAGCAAGAGCAGACAAACATTAGAAATTATTCAACAAAAAACTAAAGATATAGAAATTGTTGACTACTTAACCAACGTTCCTACAGCAATTGAACTGACTAAATTGGTTCGACTTCTAAAAATAAAACCTGAGGGGCTCGTAAGAAAAGGTGAAGATATTTTTAAAGAAAAATATAAGGGCAAAATATTAAGTGATGAGCAGTGGATAAATGCTATGATAGAAAATCCGAAATTAATTGAACGTCCAATTGTAATTAACGGAAATAAAGCAGTTATCGGAAGACCTCCAGAAAAAGTACTAGAATTATTTTGATTCTTTATCTAGTCCAGCAAGCTCACGCATAAATTTAGGAGCCATTTTGTTTAAGAAAAACAGTTTTAATGAACCAGGTACAACAATTACAAATAAAAACAACAAACACCACATTGCCATTAAAAACACACAAAAGAAGAATATCCAACCAAGAGTTATCATAATTTTTATTTATTAATTACGCTGTAAAAGTAAAAAAAAACTAGTTAACTTACAATACCATAAAAAAAAGAGGGTGTCCAAAAAGGCATCCTCTTTTTTTATGCAACAAATTTT
>JAVHRO010000089.1:0-2573 GCA_036171675.1 Vicingus sp.
ATTACTGAAATGGAACGAGTTACCCACGCAGCAGCGTGGTAAACTCGCACCAGCTAGGGGAAACAATCTTCAAATTTACAAATTTTCAAATTCTTCTTAAATCCTCGATTGGTACGTAAACAAATTAAAATATCTTCCTTGAGATTTAATGAGTTCCTCATGAGTGCCACGTTCAACAATTTCACCTTTTTCAACGACTAAAATTTGATGAGCCATTTTAATGGTACTCAAACGGTGGGCAATTACAAAAGTTGTTCTGCCTTTCATTAATTCTGCCAAACTTTTTTGAACCAACATTTCGCTTTCACTATCTAAACTTGAGGTGGCTTCATCAAGAATTAACAATTTTGGGTCAGCTAAAATGGCACGGGCAATAGCAACCCGTTGTCGTTGACCACCCGAAAGTTTTACGCCACGTTCGCCAATTAATGTATCTAAACCCAGTTCAAAACGGTCGGTAAATTCGTTAACATACGCCATTTTTACAGCATTGTTAATTTCATCATCATTGGCATCAGGTTTCGAAAACAAAATATTTTCTTTTATGGTTCCTTCAAACAAAAAATCATCTTGCAACACTAAACCAAGATGTTGGCGGTACGATTCTAGAATTACTGTAGATAGATTGGTATTGTCAATTAAAATTTCGCCGGAAGTAGGGTTTAAAAACGAAGCGACTAATCCTGCTAAAGTAGATTTACCAGAACCTGATGAACCCACTAAAGCCGTGATAGTTCCCGCCGGAGCTTCCAGTGTTATGTTTTTTATAACTTCGTTATTATCTTGGTAAGCAAAACTTACATTTTTAAAAGCAATGTTTCCGGAAAAAGAATCTAATTTTTTTGTTCTGTTTAAATCATCATTTTCACCCGATAAATTCATTAATTCTTCGGTTCTGTCCAGTCCGGAAAAAGCTTCGGTTAGTTGAGTACTGATGTTGCTCATTTGAACAATGGGAGCAATTAAAAATCCCAAATAAAGGGTGAAGGAAAGAAAATCGCCTAGCGTTAATTCGTTGGTCATTATTTTATAACCGCCAACACCCATTATGGCAATAGAAGCAAAACCTAATAAAAGGGTGGCTAAACTAAAAATAAGTGCAGAAGTGGTGAGGGTTGATTTTACATTGTGAAAAATATCGGTTACTCCCTTTTCAAAAATGGAGTTTTCATATTTTTCGGCATTAAAACCTTTTATTATTCGAATCCCACCAAGTGTTTCGGTTAAACGTCCGGTTACTTCCGATTCAATGATTCGTCTTTGTTTAAAAATAGGTCGGATTTGTTTAAAAGCATAAAAAGAAATGATTCCAAAAATTAGTACCGGAAATAAAACATACAAGGTTAATGTTGGGCTAATGCTGATTAATAAAATTAAAGAAACAATGGAGGTGAAAATTCCTCCAACCAATTGAACTAAGCCTGTTCCAATAATATTACGAACGCCTTCCACATCGTTCATCACTCTGGAAACTAAAGCACCTGTTTTGTTGTTGTCGAAAAAACTGATAGGCAGGGATAATAATTTTTTTTGAACTTGAACCCTTAATTCGGAGATGAATCGTTGAGCCTCAACACTCATGATTTTCGTTAATAAAAATGAAGAAAGTGATTGAATTACAATAGCTATAGAAACACCAGTCAACAATATTTTAAGCATGTTGTAATCTTGTTTGGCAATTACATCATCAATTAAAAATTTACTTGCACCGGGAAGAATTAAGCCCGAAACTCGACTTATTAAAATTAAAATTAATCCAACAAAAACCATCTTTCTGCGTGGCCAAATAATGGTTTTGAATACTTTACTTAACGATATTTTGGTTTTACTCATGCGATTTGAATTTCTATTCTTTACTTTTGACTTTAGATAGTTGGTAAAATTAAGGTAATAATGTCCAATTTTTATAAAAATATGTCGAGCGAAAGAGCTCTTGAAAAAGCAAAGCGTTATTGCTCGTTTCAGGAACGATGTATTTTGGATGTAGAAAACCGATTTAAAGCATGGAATGTAAAAAAAGAAGATTGGGATTTATTGGTTGATAAGTTAATAGAGCAAAATTTTTTAAATGAAAAAAGATATATCGAGGCTTTTGTAAGGGGTAAATTTTTAATCAAAAAATGGGGAAAGATTAAAATAAAGGCCGAACTAAATCAAAAAAGAATTTATGGTAAAGAGATTGATGAAGCAATGAAAAATGAGATTGAAGAAGATGAGTATTTAACTACCATTAAACAATTGATAATAAAAAAGAAAGCTCTTCTAAATGAAAGCGAAAAATCAAAAGAAAAGGAGAAAATATATAGGTATATATTAAGTAAAGGATATGAACATGAATGGGTTCTTAAATATCTAAATCAATAAAGTAATTCGTGGTGCATTTGATAAAAAATTTGTCCATTCGAGTGAATTTCACGATTGAAATGAGTGAAATTTGTATCGAGAATTCAAATTTTTAGAAGAAAAAGTGTTTTCTTACTTCGATTAAACTCAGTATAAACTTTACTTTTTCTTTCACAAAAAACTCGAAATGACACTTTTTTATTGAAAACTAAGCCCAAATGCACTACGGG
>JAVHRO010000090.1:0-12681 GCA_036171675.1 Vicingus sp.
ATTGCGACCAACTCAACTTAATTTGTACCAATTCGGCAGATTTAACCCTAACAGGACAATCGAAAAACAACGAAATTGAAGTAACCAACTCGGCAGATTTGGATTTTTTAAACCTAAACGTAGAACAAATGAACCTAATTGCAAAAAATGGAGCAAACGGAAGAATTAATGTTTCCGGAAAACTTTCCATTTTATTGGAGAATTATGCTTCATTTTCGGTAAAAGGTTCACCTACTATTATCAAAAAAGAGATTAAAAATGTGGCTAATTTTAAAATGTGAAAATTTATTGATGTGTAGATGTGTAAATGTGAATATTAGGTATTGGTGTCATTCTGAACGATGTTTTACAAACTGAGGTACGAAGTTTAGTAAAATGAAGTGAAGAATCTAAATAACAACAGAATCACTATTATAAACAGATTCTTCACTTCATTTTTCTATCCCGAGTACTCGGGATGAAAAATTTTGTTCAGAATGACACAAGAGAACAGTATCTGCGTAAATCAGCGACATCAGCGAGAAACAAAAAAAACTTTGCGAGAAACCAAAAAACTGATAACCGTGAACTGACAACTAATAAATGAAAAAAACCAACGTAAAATTCACCCCCCAACACGACCAAATGGATTGTGGTTCGGCTTGTTTGGCTATGGTAACAAGTTGTTACGGTAAAAATTACTCTTTACAATTTTTTAGAGATAAAACTTTTGTTACTCGCGAGGGTGTATCAGTATTGGGCATCACCGAAGCGGCTAATCAAATAGGCATAGAAACATTAACCGCAAAATTGACCACCACAAAATTAATCGAAGAAAAAGCCCTCCTTCCTTCTATTTTACATTGGAATCAAAATCATTTTGTAGTACTCCAAAAAATTACCAAAAACATTTTTACAGGCAGCTATTCCTTTAAAATTGCCGACCCTAGTCACGGTTTTATCAGTTTAAGTGAAAATGCTTTTAACAATTCTTGGTTATCCGACAACGATAAAGGAGTTGCCATATTTTTGAACCCTACCGAGGAGTTTTACAAACTTAGTCCTCCAAAAGAAGAAAAATTAACGTTAAAATATCTTTTTGGCTGCCTAAAACCTTACAAAAAGCAATTGACCATATTGTTCTTAATGCTTTTATTGGGTAGTGGGTTAACCTTAATTTTTCCATTTTTAACCCAAAATTTAATAGATAAAGGTGTTAATGCTAAAAATTTAAATTTTGTAACTATTATTCTTTTGTCTCAATTGGGCGTATTTTTAGGAGCAATCACAATAAATGTAATTAGAAATTGGATGATGCTTTATGTTGGGACTAAATTGAGCATTACTATTATTTCTGAATTTCTTAAAAAATTATTACAGCTCCCCATTAAATTTTTCGATACCAAACTAATGGGCGATTTTAACCAACGCATTCAAGACAACGAGCGTATCGAGGAGTTTTTAACCTCTCAAAGTCTAATGACCTTTTTCTCCATCATTACGTTTTCAGTGTTTTTCGGAGTGCTTTGGTATTACGATTATAGCATTCTTTTAATCTATACTTTTTTAACAGTATTGTCGATTGGATGGTCGTTTTACTGGCTCAGAAAACGTAAAATATTAGATTATTACAAATTTCAACAACGAAGCGAAAACCAAGAATCCATTTACGAAATTATTAATGGAGTTACCGAAATGAAACTCAACCAATTTGAAGATTTTAAGCGTAACGAATGGGAAAATATCCAGCAAAAGCTATTTAAAATAAACATCAGGATTTTAAAACTTGATCAATTCCAACTTTCAGGTTTCGAATTTTTAAACCAAATCAAAAATATTTTGGTAACCTTTTTAGCAGCCACTTTTGTAATAAAAGGCAAAATGACGCTGGGAGAATTATTAGCGGTTTCTTATATCATTGGAGAGCTAAACTCTCCGGTTAATCAATTGGTTAGCTTTTTTCGTTCGTTACAAGATGCAAAATTGAGTTTAGAACGATTAAACGAAGTTCAAAACCATGCCGTTGAAGATGAAGAAGAGTTAAAACCTTTAAATCTTGTTAGTACTAATTTTTCTAACACGAATGGAATACAGTTTAATAACGTAAGCTTTCAATACGAAGGTCCAAAATCTCCATTAGTGTTAAACGACATCAATTTTTTTATTCCTGAAGGTAAAATAACCGCCATTGTTGGAGCCAGTGGAAGTGGAAAAACTACACTCATGAAATTGTTGTTGAAATTTTACGATCCCACACAAGGAGATATTTTGTACAACGAAATAAATACAAACGAAATTTCACCAAAAAGTTTGAGAGAAAATTGTGGCGTAGTGATGCAAGACGGATTTATTTTTTCAGATACCATAGAACGAAATATTGCAACAGGAGATAAAAACATCAACCGAAAAAAATTGGAAGAAGCTGTTAAAATTACCAACCTTACCGAATTTATCGAATCATTACCCTTAAAATACAATACCAAAATTGGAGCATCGGGCAACGGAATTTCGGGCGGTCAAAAACAACGGATATTAATTGCCCGTGCGGTGTATAAAAATCCTCATTATATTTTTTTAGACGAAGCCACCAGTGCTTTAGATGCCGAAAACGAAAAAATTATTCACGACAACCTACAAACTTTTTTTAAAGGTAAAACAGTAGTGATAATTGCACATCGTTTAAGCACCGTTAAAAATGCCGACCAAATCATCGTTTTAAAAGATGGTAAAATGGTAGAAAATGGTAATCACCATAAACTGGTAACTAATAAAAATTATTATTTCAATTTGGTTAAAAATCAATTGGAGTTGGGAAATTAATCGTTAAAACCCCCGATTTATACATATAATTCATTAATCTAGTCGCAATAATTTGGAAATCAAGAATAATATTTTCTTTCTTTGCAAAATATTTTTTGAAGAAACAATAAAATTTAACATATTAATATGGTAAAAAATTTAGTAATTGTTGAATCACCAGCTAAGGCAAAAACCATTGAAAAGTTTTTAGGTAAAGACTTTTTAGTGAAATCTAGTTTTGGTCATATCAGAGATTTGGATGGCAAAAATTTATCTGTTGATATCGAAAAAGGGTTTGAACCTCAATATGTTATTCCAAACGATAAAAAGAAATTAGTATCAGAATTAAAAAAAATGGCAAAAGAAGCAGAAACCGTTTGGTTAGCTTCCGATGAAGATAGAGAGGGAGAGGCCATTTCTTGGCACTTGTTAGAAGCACTTGGTCTGGATGAAAAAAAGACAAAACGGATTGTTTTTCATGAAATTACCAAAAACGCAATTACCAAAGCTGTTGAAAACCCAAGAAAAATAGATAGAAATTTAGTCGATGCTCAACAGGCTCGCCGTATTTTAGATAGATTAGTGGGTTATGAACTATCGCCAGTATTATGGAAAAAAGTAAAACCATCGTTATCGGCGGGTAGAGTTCAATCGGTTTCGGTGCGTTTAATTGTTGAAAGAGAAAGAGAAATTCAAAATTTTGTTAGTCAATCGGCTTTTAAAGTGGTGGCTAATTTTATGGTTGGGGGTCATGTTAGTTTAAAAGCAGAATTACCTAAACGATTCTCTACTAAAACTGAAGCAGAACATTTTTTAAACAGTTGTGCAACTGCAGAATATGTTATTGAGGGATTAGAAACTAAACCCACAAAAAAATCTCCTGCACCACCATTTACAACATCAACACTTCAGCAAGAAGCGGGTAGAAAACTTGGTTTTTCGGTATTACAAACCATGACGGTTGCTCAAAAATTATACGAGGCTGGTAAGATTACTTACATGAGAACCGATTCTGTTAACTTGTCGAACGAAGCAATTGGAGCCGCAAAACAAGAAATTATCAGTGTTTATGGTGAGGAATACTCACAAGTGAGAAAATTTACAACCAAGTCTAAAGGTGCTCAAGAAGCTCACGAAGCAATTCGACCAACATATATGAATGCCCACTCTATTTCTGGAGACCCTTCACAAGTTCGATTGTATGAATTGATTTGGAAACGAGCTGTTGCTTCACAAATGAGTGAAGCTAAATTGGAAAAAACTACAGTAAACATCAATATAACAAAAAACAAAGAAAAATTTGTTGCAAAAGGTGAAGTGTTGATTTTTGATGGATTTCTAAAATTATATATGGAATCGAATGATGATGAGAATTTAGAAGATGATGAGTCTATTTTGCCCCCATTAAAACAAGGCGAAAAATTACTGTTAAAAGATATTGTAGCTTCCGAACGTTTTTCTTTAAACCCACCCAGATACACTGAGGCTAGTTTGGTAAGAAAATTAGAAGAACTTGGTATCGGAAGACCATCTACATACGCACCTACCATTACAACTATTGTTAAACGAGGTTATGTGGTTAAAGAAGATAAAGAAGGAAAAGAACGCAGTTATTCAGTACTAACATTTAAAAACAATCAGGTTTCGGCTCAAACTAAAACAGAGGTTTACGGAACTGAAAAAAAGAAAATGTTTCCTTCTGATATAGGTGTAATTGTTACCGACTTTTTAGTTGAAAATTTCAATAAAGTTATGGATTACGGCTTTACAGCGAAAGTAGAAGAGCAATTTGATGAGATTGCTGAAGGTCAGAAAAAGTGGAACAAAATGATTGAAGAGTTTTACAATCCATTCCATAAAAGTATTGAAAACACCATGCAACATGCCGAACGTGCATCTGGAGAACGTCTGTTGGGAATAGATCCGGAAACTAAAAAAGAAGTTATTGTACGAATTGGTAAGTTTGGTGCAATGGTTCAAATTGGAAAAGCTGACGATGAAGAAAAACCAAAGTATGCAAGCCTTCAATCTGGACAAACCATCGAAAATATTTCATTAAAACAAGCGTTGGATTTATTCAAATTTCCAAAAACGCTCGGAACACATCAAGGAGTTGAGGTTGTTGTTGCTGTGGGAAGGTTTGGTCCATATATAAAATTGGATAAACTTTTTGTGTCTATTCCAAAAAATGAAGATATTGGAACGGTTGACTTAAAAAGAGCTTTAGAGTTAATTAGCGAAAAACAACAAGCTGAGGCTCCAATTGATTCCTATGAAAACTTACCAGTACAAAAAGGAACAGGTAAGTTTGGTCCGTTTATTAAATGGAACGGCATGTTTATCAATGTAAATAGAAAATATAACTTTGAAAAGTTAAGTTCTACCGATATTGCCGAATTAATTGAAGATAAAAAGAAAAAAGAAATAGAAAAATATATACACAATTGGGAAAAAGAAGGAATTTCTCTTCAGAAAGCCCGATGGGGTAGGTTTAATTTAGTAAAAGGGAAAGTAAAAATTGAACTTTCAAAAGATGTTAATGCCGATACATTCACATTAGAGGATGCAAAAAAAATCTTAGCAGAAAAAAATTCAACTAAAAAGAGTTCCACTAAATCTACTAAAAAAACAAAGAAAAAATAGAAAACTATAATTGAACATTAAAACTGCTTAAATGAATTTTTCTGAATTTTTTGAACCTATAAACTTAAACCAAGGTGATTTAAATCACAATTATCTCAACAATAGTTTTGTAAATGCTATATCTTTATATAATGGACAAGATATAAAAGAGTTTAATGTTGCATTAATTGGAGTAGGAGAAGAACGTGGTAGTATTTCAAACTCAGGAACATCTCAAGCACCTAATTGTGTCAGAAAATATTTATATAAATTAAATAAGTTAGGTGGAAGTTCAAAAATCATTGATTTTGGCAACTTAAAAATTGGAGCTTCACTTAATGACACCTACTTTGCGTTGAGTTCAATTTTAGAAGAACTTTTAAAACTTAATATTTTACCAATTATAATAGGTGGAGGTCAAGATTTAACTTATGCAAATTTTTTGGCATACAAAAATCTTGAACAAGCTATAAACTTGGTGTCAATTGACGCAAATTTTAATCTTGGAGAACCTGACGAAGAAATAAATACGAACAATTTTTTAACAAAAATAATTTTACATCAACCTAACTTTTTATTTAACTACAGTAATATTGGCTATCAAACTTATTTTGTCGATTCTTCCGAAATAGAACTAATGAATAAATTGTTTTTCGATGTATATCGTTTAGGTCAAGTACAAAAAAATATCGAGGATGTTGAACCAATAGTCCGCAATGCTGATATCATGTCGTTTGATATTTCTTGTATTCGACAATCGGAATCTCCTGGAAATGCAAATTCTTCCCCAAATGGTTTCTATGGTGAGCAAGCTTGTCAGATAGCTAGGTATGCAGGGTTGAGCGACAAACTTACATCAATTGGTTTCTACGAGGTTAATCCTGAATTTGACCGAAATGGGCAAACAGCTCATCTCGTTGCTCAAATGATTTGGTATTTTATTGATGGATATAACAATAGAAAGAAAGATTTTCCTGTGGGTTCTAGAAAAACATATACAAAATATAGAGTAAACATAAGAAATGGAGAAAATGAGTTAGTTTTTTATAAAAGTGATAAGAGTGAGCGATGGTGGATGGACGTTCCTTATCCTTCTCATGAAAAAATTAAGTTTGAAAGACATTTATTAGTTCCTTGTTCTTATAAAGATTATCAAACGGCTTGTGAGGATGAAATGCCCGACAGATGGTGGCAAACTTTTCAAAAATTAGCTTGATTTTCAGTTATAAACAAGAAATTAACAATTAAAAGTTGAAAAAGTTTTTGGTAAAAAATAATTTTTACTTATCTTAGCCGACTAATGTGAGTTAATTTGTATAAAAAAAACAAAAAAACCCTGTTAATACTATGAAGAAAATCATACTTTCTATTTCATTAACCCTTGTTGGTATTGGACTTTATGCTCAGCAAGATGCTCAGTTTACCCAAAATATGTTTAACAAATTAAGCGTTAACCCAGGTTATGCTGGTGCTAACGGTGGAATCTGTTTTACCTTATTAAGTAGAACACAATGGACTGGCTTTGATGGTCATCCCCAAACTCACCTGTTTAGTGCTGATGCATTAATTTTTAGCAAACACGGTGTTGGTTTAACTGTTTTTCAAGATAAGTTAGGAATAGAAAGTTCATTGGTCGCTAAATTGGCATATTCCTACCATTTAACACTTGGCCCTGGAACACTGGGTATTGGTCTTGACGCTGGTATGCTAAGTAAATCGTTTGGATCAAATTTTATTGCCGTAGATGATCCAACATTAGATCCATCAATCCCAAATGCAGGAACTTCTGCCAGCACTTTCGATTTAGGAATGGGTCTTTACTATAATATACCTAATAAAATGTATGTTGGAATTTCTACATTGCACTTAACAGCATCAGAATTAAAAGATGTAGCTAATGGAGGTGCTGGTGTTGGAACATTAAATTATGCTCAATCAAGACACTATTACATCATGGCAGGGTATGATTGGGATATTAAACAAGATAAAAAGTGGGTGCTAAAACCATCTGTACTTGCTAAAACAGATGCTGCATCTACTCAATTGGATCTTAATGCACTATTATTGTACAATAATTTGGTGTGGGGTGGCGTTTCTTACAGAATTGAAGATGCGATTGCTGTGTTGGCGGGTGTTAATATTCCACAGTTGCCTGGCTTAAAAATTGGAGCTTCTTATGATATTACTACATCCACATTAAGCAATTACAGTAATGGTAGCTTAGAGTTTATGATTAAATATTGTACTAACATAACAAAACCAGCAAAAAGAGAAGTTTATCACTCAGTTAGATTTTTATAAATAATTTTGTAACCATTAAAATTTTATTACGTTCAAGTGCAGTTCGCCGTCTACTTTAAAACGGTCCTATTTTTTAAAATTAAACACAGAATAGGTAAAACAAGGAGGTAAAATGAAACGAATAATAATATTAATAACAATAGTTGCACTTTACGCATGTAGTAAAGGTAACGGTGAATTAATTGGAGTTCAAGGAAGAGAAGAATGGTATCAACCAGACCCTTTTGGTATGCTATTTATTCCAATGGGTACTTATAATATGGGGTCTTCCGACCAAGATGTTCCCTACTCATTAACTGCAAAGTCTAAAACTGTTTCTGTCCAAGCATTTTATATGGATCAAACGGAAATTTCAAACAATGAATACCGTCAGTTTGTATTTTGGGTTAGAGACTCACTCGCAAGAAGAATTATGGCTGAGGAAATTGATGAGGAAGCATTCTCTATTGCTGAAAATCAATATGGTGAGGAGATTGATCCTCCACGTTTAAATTGGTATGAAAAATTGAAATGGGATGTGCCTGAAAATAGAACTGCTCTCGAACCATTGTTTTATATTCCATCTGATAGATATTATAGTAGAAGAGAATTAGATGCTAGAAAATTGATGTACGATTATTATTGGATTGATTACAAAAGAGCTGCAAGAAGAGAAAGTAGAGATTCTGAAGATCATCCTTTTAGTATGGATAGATCTAAATTTATCATGAAGGATGTAATTAATGTATATCCAGATACTTTGGCTTGGATACATGACTTTACTTACTCTTTTAATGAACCCATGACCAAAAATTACTTTTGGCATCCTGCTTATGATGATTATCCTGTGGTTGGAGTTTCTTGGAAACAAGCAACGGCATTTTGTATCTGGAGAACTCAGCTATTAGAAAGTTTCTTATTGGAAAATGGTTCTGTTATTGTAAACGATTTTAGATTACCAACGGAATCTGAATGGGAATGGGCTGCTAGAGGTGGATTAGATTTAAGTCCTTATCCTTGGGGAGGTCCTTATATTAGAAATAGCAGAGGTTGTTTCTTAGGTAATTTTAAACCAATGAGAGGTAATTACATTGATGATGGCGGTTTTCATACCGTTAAAATTAACTCTTATAACCCAAATGATTTTGGATTGTATTGTATGGCAGGTAATGTAGCAGAATGGACTAGCAATGCGTTTGATGAATCTGCTTATGATTTTTCACATGATTTAAATCCAGATTATTCATATGATGCTAATGAAAATGACCCCCCTGCTTTAAAAAGAAAAGTAATTCGTGGTGGATCATGGAAAGATGTAGGGTATTATTTGCAAACCTCTACTAGAACTTATGAGTATCAAGATACCGCTAAATGCTATATTGGATTTAGATGTGTTATGACTTATCTTGGTCGAGCAAAGGACGATAATATTTAACTAAGTAATTAATTAAAACCTATCTATATCAATTAACTTTAAAAACTAAAACTTATGGGATTTGTAGAATTTTTATTTGAAACAAAAAAAGGTAAAACCGTTATGGCTATGCTATATGGTTTGGGAGCCTCAGTAGTTATTGTAGGTGCGTTATTTAAAATTATGCACTGGCCTGGTGCTGGACCAATGCTTGTTATTGGATTAAGTACTGAAGCGTTGATATTTGCGGTATCTGCATTTGAACCTGCTCACATGGATCTAGATTGGACATTAGTTTATCCTGAATTGGCAGGAATGGATAATGATCATGGTCATGCAATTTCAAATAAACCAGTTACAGCTCAATTAGATGATATGCTAGCTGATGCAAAAATAGGACCTGAATTAATTGAAAGCCTTGGAAATGGGTTACGTAAATTAGGTGATAATGCTAGTAAATTATCTGAAATTTCTGATGCATCTGTAGCTACAAATGACTATACGAATAACCTTAAATCAGCATCCAATAAAGTTAGTGAGTTAGCAGCTGCATACACTCAAGCATCTCAGAGTCTAGCTGTTCTTACAACCTCTGCTCAATCAGGTGCTGCAACAGGTGAAGAATTACAAAAAATGGCATCTACTTTGGAGGCATTAAATAAATCTTATGAAATCCAGTTGACTGGATCTCAGCAACAAGCTAAAACTATGACATCGATGTATGATGGTATTAATGCTTTAATGGGAAATCTTAACGATTCTGTTGAAGATACTAAACGTTACAAAGAAAACATCTCAGAATTGTCAGTTAATTTAGCTAAATTAAACACTGTTTATGGCAATATGTTAACTGCTATGACTGTTAAAGGTTAATGCTAATTCTTTTGTTAAACTATTTAAATTTTTAAATTATGTCTGGAGGTAAATTACCACCGCGGCAGAAGATGATAGGTATGATGTACCTTGTATTAACTGCCCTTTTAGCAATGAACGTTTCAAAAGATATTTTGGATGCTTTTATCGTTGTAAACGATGGTATCGAAAATTCAACGGTAACTTTTGCCGATAAAACTAGTGTGTATTATTCGAAGTTTGCTGCTGCTGCAATTGATAGTGAAACAGCTAAACCTTTTGCAAAAAAAGCTGAAACTGTTAAAAAGTTAGCTGAGGATCTTTATAATCACATTAAAGAACTTAAAAGAAAACTTATCGAAGACACCGATAAAATTCCTGAAAATTCTGTAGATAGTATGTATTTAATAAAAAATCTACAAAGTAAGGATAATTATGATATTCCAAGTCATATGATGGGTTTAGCTGATCCTGCATCTCCAAAAGATGGTGATTTTACTGCAACTGACTTGAAAAAGAAACTTAATGCATATAGATCTGGATTGTTAGATTTGTTTAAAGAAGATAAGGAAGTTGAGGAGTTAATGAAAAAGGCTTTTACGACTCTTGAAACTCCTGATCCTAAAGCTGGTTCTGGTGATGATAAAAATTGGGAAAGTGCTAATTTTTATCATGTTCCGTTAGCGGCGGTTTTAACGATTTTATCTAAAATCCAATCTGACGTTAGAAGTGCTGAAGCTGAAGCGGTGTCCAAACTTTATGAAAATATTGATGCTACCGGGGTGTCATTTAGTAAAGTGGATGGTTTTGCTTATGCAAAAAAAGCATATGTAATGGACGGAGATTCATTTGCTGCTCAAATTTTTACTGCAGCATATAACGATTTAGATAATCCTGAAATATTTATCGGTGCTTATGATAGTGTTGCTGCACTTTCTGAAACTGATGAAAATAAAATTATGAAAGGAACAAAAGGTAATGATTGGAATGCCACTAAAAGTAATGGTTGGTTTCAGTTGAAAAATGTTTCTGCAGGGAAGGGTTATTTAAAAATAAAAGAAGGTGTTGGTGTTCATGAATGGGGTGGAATTATTAAAGTTAAAACCAAAAAAGGTCCTAAAATTTATCCATTTAAAAGTTCGTTCGAAGTTGGTAAGCCTTCAACTACTGTTGCTGCTGCAGCTATGAATGTGTTTTATATGGGTATTGATAACCCTGTATCGGTTTCTGCACCAATGCCAAACTTTAAAGCATCTGCCCCTGGCTTAAGGGCTTCAGGAGGCGCAGGACAGTATATTATGCGTCCAACGGCCGTTGGTGAGGTTTCAATAAATGTTTCTGCAACCGATGATAATGGTAAAAATATAAATTTAGGTAGTACCAAGTTTAGGGTTAAAAAAATTCCTAATCCAGTGCCTTATATTGCTGGGAAAACTGGCTCTTGTACCATGTCCAAAAGTGACCTAGGTACTGGTGTTATTCAAGCGAAAATGGAAGGTTTTGAGTTTGACTTAAAAGTTCAAGTGAGTTCTTTTAATTTAGGTACTTCTGTTTCTGGCGATTATAAAGAAGTTAAAGTATCTGGAAGTAGAATGGATGCTAGTGCAAAAGCATTAATTACAAAAGCTGCTCGAGGACAACGTTTTTATGTTGAAAAAATGATGGTTAGAATGCCTGATGGAACAAATCGTGAATTGGCTAACATTAATATTAAAGTTATTTAATCGTTAAAGAAGGAGGTTAATATGTTACGTAAATTTTTAATTATTTCTATATTCTTGTTTTGTGGAGCATCTTTGTTTGCTCAAAACAAGGTATTAGATAAACCGTGGATAAAAGAAAATACTCCTACAAGAAGGGTTATTCCATACACTCATGTTCGTGAAGCTGATGCAATGTGGCATAGAAGAATTTGGAGAGTAATTGATTTACGTGAAAAAATTAACCATGACTTGTATTATCCGATTGTGCCTATTCAAGATAGAAAAAGTTTATTTGATGTGTTAAAAGAGGGTATTCTTGAGGGTACTATTACCGCTTATAGTGATGCTGATGATGAATTTACTACTCAACTTACAAAAGCTGAAGCCAAAAACAAAATGGGACGTTGGAAGGAAAATAAAATGTATGATGACTTCGGTGAAGAAATAGTTGGTGCTGCAGACTCAATTTATGAGGATTATGCTTCTCAAGATATTGTTGAGTATCGTTTAAAAGAGGACTGGTTTTTTGATAGAGAACGTTCAATAATGGATGTGCGTATTATGGGAATAGCTCCCGCTAGGAATAATATCGATATGGCTACAGGTGAGTCTAAAGGTAAAGAGTTAATGTTTTGGGTTTATTTTCCTGAAGCTCGTTATGTTTTAGCTAATTATGATGTTTTTAATAGACAAAATGATGCCGAAAAGAGAACTTTTGATGATATTTTCTGGAAACGTTTGTTTAACAGTTATATTACAAAACGTTCAAATGTATATGATCGAAATAACAAGGATTATTTAAAAGGTCTGGATTTGATTTTAGAATCGGATAATATTAAAGATGATATGTTCAATTTTGAGCACGATATGTGGCAATTTTAAAAGATAATAAAATAAAAAAACCTCCATCAATTGATGGAGGTTTTTTTTTGAGGTCTCGTACAGACTTAATACCCCTTAAATCTACATTTTTTTAACTACCCTATTTTATTGAGTATTTGTTTTGTAATTCAATCATACAAAGGTTTTCTT
>JAVHRO010000091.1:0-12460 GCA_036171675.1 Vicingus sp.
CATATTATTTTTCAACTACATATAATCAACCAGATGTTACCCCTCCTAATGTTGTAATCACAAGTACATCAAGCAACCCAACCAATGTTTCGCCTATTCCGGTTACCTTTACTTTCAGCGAAAATGTTACAGGATTTACAGTTACCGATATTTCTGTAACAAATGGCACTGCAGGTAATTTTGCAGGAAGCGGAAGCATTTATACGGCAGACATTACTCCGACAACACAAGGTACCGTAACCATTTCTGTTGCTGCGAATGTTTGTGTGGATGGAGCATCCAATCAAAATACCGCATCAAATACCTTAACACGAACGTTTGATTCAGCAAATCCAACAGTAGTTGTTTCAAGTATATCAAGCAACCCAACCAATGTTTCGCCTATTCCAGTTACCTTTACTTTCAGCGAAAATGTTACAGGATTTACAGTTACCGATATTTCTCTAACAAATGGCACTACAGGTAATTTTGCAGGAAGCGGAAGCATTTATACGGCAGACATTACTCCGACAACACAAGGAACAGTTACCGTAAATGTTGCTGCCAATGTATGTATTGATGTAGCCTCTAATCAAAATACCGCATCAAATACATTAACAAGAACTTTTGACAATATTAATCCAACAGTTGTAATTTCAAGCGCAGCAAGCAACCCAACAGTTATCTCTCCGATACCGGTAAGTATCACTTTTTCCGAACCGGTTTTAGGATTTGACATTTCTGATTTAACTGTTGGAAATGGTATTGCATCAAATTTTGCTGGAAGCGGAAATGCTTATACTGCTGATATTACTCCTACATCAGCAGGAATTGTAACGGTAGATATTACGGGTAGTGCTTGTTTTGATAATGCAAATAATGCAAATGCTGTAGCAAATCAATTTAGTATTACTTTTCAAACAACGGGTATTACAACCTTTCAAGATAATCATCAAATTACCGTTTTTCCAAACCCATCGAACGGAAAAATTACCATAAAATTACCACAGCAAGGATTATTGGAAATATATAATTTATTAGGAGAAAAGATATTGGAAAAAACTGTTAATTCAATTCAAACAACTCAAGAATTATTATTGCAAAAAGAAGGGAATTATATCGGTAAATTTTCAACAAATAACAAAATTGAATATGTGAAATTTATTATAACAAAATAATTCAATAACAATTTTAAAAATAATTAATCATGAAAAAATTTATAAAAACAACAGTACTATCTTTTACTTTATTAGGAGCTAATTTAGCTCATTCACAAACTACAGTTTATGCCGATACGGTTTTGGCTGTATCAAGTGAATATAACCTTTCAACTTCTCTTTGTACGAACGGAAATTCGGCTTGTCGCATATTAGGCTTACCGGATGTATATCCCCTGTGCCAAGATGAGGCTAATGCATGGGCTTTTAGCAATACTAACACTGGTGTAAGAGAATGGATTGAGGTAGGATATTTCACACAACTATATGTTGATACGGTACGAATCTATGAAACCAATCATTCAGGAATAATTGACACCGTTTATTTAAGAGATGCCCAAACAGGGCTTTGGAATACAGTTTACACAAATACAGCCAATCTTATAGGAACCTGCAATGTTTTAGATATTATTATTCCTACATCAAGTTATAAAGTAGATGCTGTTCGTTTTGCTACTGGTACTTATTCTAGTGCAAGTACTGGTTTTTTTTGGCCTGAATACGATGCAATTGCTTTGATTGGTACTCCTGTAGGGTCTACAAGTATTCAAGAAAATAGGACGAACAATCCCACCGTTTTTCCAAACCCAACAAATGGACAAATAACGGTAAAAACAGAAGGGAAAGGTACAACAACATTTACCGTTTTTGATGTATTGGGAAATGTAGTTTTTAGCCAAAAACTCTCGCAAGAAACAGAAAATATTTCCTTGAATATTCCTTCTGGAATTTATGTTTCGGTAATTGAAATGAATGGAGAAACAACAAAAAATAAATTAATTATCCAATAATAGTTAATGAGTTTCTATAAAAAAGAGGGATTAGATTTTTAAAAATCTAATCCCTCTTTTTTATTATGTGTTTATTTTACTCTACTGTTACCGATTTAGCCAAATTCCTTGGTTGGTCAACATTACAACCACGCATTACAGCAATATGGTACGACAACAATTGTAAAGGAATAGAAGTCAACAATGGGCTTAACGCATCTTCCGATTCAGGAACTTCAATGATGTAATCGGCAATGGCTTTAACAGTGGTATCACCTTTCGTAACGATGGCAATAATTTTTCCGTTTCGTGCTTTTACCTCTTCAATGTTGCTCACTACTTTTTCGTAGTTGCCATGTTTTGTTGCAATTACAACAACCGGCATGTGTTCATCTATCAAAGCAATTGGACCGTGTTTCATTTCAGCTGCTGGGTAACCCTCAGCATGGATGTAAGAGATTTCTTTTAATTTTAAAGCACCTTCTAAAGCCACTGGAAAGTTATATCCTCTACCTAAATACAAGAAGTTTCGAGCATCTTTAAACACTTTCGCAATTTCAATTATTTGATTTTCTGATTGTAGCATTCTTTCTACTTTATCAGGAATGGTACTAAGTTCAACCAATAATTGATGAAATTTTGAGTCGCTAAGTGTTCCCTTTTTCTGAGCTAATGACAATGCCATTAACGAAAGAATAGTTACTTGTGAAGTAAAAGCTTTTGTTGATGCTACACCAATTTCTGGTCCCGCATGGGTGTACGAACCAGCATCGGTTGCTCTAGAAATAGATGAGCCAACAACATTACAAATTCCAATTATGGTCGCACCTTTTTCTTTGGCAAGTTTGATTGCAGCAAGGGTGTCTGCGGTTTCTCCAGATTGAGATATGGCAATAACTACATCACCTTCACTAATAATAGGGTTTCTGTATCTAAATTCTGAAGCATATTCTACTTCAACAGGTATTCTTGCCAAATCTTCTAATAAATATTCGCCTACTAAACCAGCATGCCATGATGTTCCGCAAGCAACAATAATAATTCGTTCAGCATTCATCATTTTTTGTTCGTGCTCTCTGATTCCACCAAGTGAAACTATGCCTTTGTTAAGGTCAATTCGCCCTCTCATACTGTTTCTTATGGAGTGGGGTTGCTCATGGATTTCTTTGAGCATAAAATGGTTGAAGCCACCTTTTTCGATGGATTCTAACTGCATTTCAAGTTCTTGGATATACGGAACTTGAGGTTGATTTTTAATGGTAATGATTCGTAAATCGTTTCCCTTTTTAAGAATAGCAATTTCTTCATCGTTTAAATAGACCACATTTCGAGTGTATTCTATTATAGGAGTCGCGTCAGAAGCAATATAATATTCATCTTTTTCGCCTATACCTATAACCAATGGACTACTTTTTTTAGCAGCAATGAGTAAGTCGGGATTTTTTTTAGATATAATTACAATCGCATACGCTCCAATTACTTGTTTTAATGCAATTCTTACTGCTTCTTCTAGATCTACGGAGGTTTTTTCTTGGATATCTTCTATTAAATGAATCAGCACTTCAGTATCGGTATCACTTAAAAAAACATGACCACGTTGAACTAATTCGGCTTTTAGTGTTGCATAATTTTCAATAATTCCATTATGAATAATGGCTAAATCAGTAGAACCTGAAAAATGAGGGTGAGCGTTCTTGTCGTTTGGCGCACCGTGCGTTGCCCATCGTGTATGTCCAATACCAATTTTACCAGACGTATCTTTACCTACTGCAAAAGCTTCAAGTTCTGCTACTTTACCTTGTTTTTTAAATAGATTTAATTGATTATGACTAATAAGTGCAACTCCAGCACTATCATAGCCTCTATATTCAAGTCGTTGAAGTCCTTTTATTAAAATTGGATAGGCTTCTTTTTGACCAATATATGCAACAATTCCACACATGTTTTAAAGTTTTGAATAGGTAATATTTAACTGTATTTTATTGCTTGGGTGGTTAAACGAATTTATAATAGAACGATTAGCCATTACTGAAGACCCCGAAGAAATTAAATAAAGGCCATAATCGGTGGCATTATTGTTTACTAATTCTTGAATGTGCCTTGCAATATTAAAAGTATATGTTTGTGACGACGAATTATAATTGCCTCCAAAATAGGTTGCTCCTTCAAAAAAATCGGTTAAAAATACGGATTCTCCATTGGAGTTAATTCCAGTTAACGCCAATGTTGGGATAGGGGCTAAATTTATACCTGTTCCAGCGTTGATGGTAAAAATCACTTCTGCTTTATTAATGATTATTTTTCCATCTTTACTTAAGTTTCTAAGGTTGGGAATTGATAATTTAGTTTTTACGCCACCCATTGACTGAACATAGGTTATGGTTGGGTCGAAACCAACACGTGATAGTTGTTTTTCAACATCTGTACCTGTATAATTATGTTCAAAATGGTTGAATTTTTTGCTTTCAGAATTGATAAGAAAACTATACGATTTTCCAGTTCCTAAATCATTATGATAATAAAGTGTTAATGTTGATAATGATGAGTTTACATCGAAATAAATAATTGAACCGTGACCTTTTGCTAAGGTAGATGTGGCTACTGAAGTGGTTGGAGTAATGTATAACCCATTTACAATGGTTTTTAATGCCGAATTGTTAGCAATACTATTGGTATTGTTACCAGCATTTAACAGTTCTTGACCAAAGGTGTTATCAAGTTTAATTCGAATATGAGGTTCTTGCCAAACGGTATCACCATTTTGAATTATTTGAAGAGAATCATTCATGTAGGGCAAATATGTTAATGAACCTAATGGCGTTGGGTACGAACTATAATCCGCTGTATGGTAACAATAATAGGCTGATTGAGAAAGTTGTTCATTCAAACGGTATACATTTATAGACATAGGGTCGTAATAGCTTCCGTAAAGTGATGTTGGGCTGGCATATTTTAGCGATAGTACTGCCGAGTCGATAATGGCATTGTTGCCAAAGTTTACATTAGCTCCCGAAAGGGTTATTTCAGTATAAAATGAAGATGAAGCAAATCCCATAATGGTATCATTATAAATTCCAAGAAGGTTTAAACTTGCCACGTCCGTTCTAACGGAATCGTCTTTTAATAAGGAGGTTAATAGGTTTAATGTGTCAGTAAAATGCACTGTTAAATTCTCATTATTAAATTCAGGAAAGAGATTTCCCTCTTTTTTACACGATGTTAATAGTGTATAAATCATTACGGAAAGCATTAGAGCTTTCCGTAAAAATGGCAACATAAAATAATTTCTATTCATTCTTTAGTCTTGTAATACAACAGCAGATTCTAAAATTTCATCGTAAAAGTCGGAATGAGCTTGTACAAAAGATTCAAAATCGTGATAATTAAGTTTAGGTTTGTTTATTTTATCGAAATAATCTTTTAATTCTGGATGAATATTTTCGGTAGCTTGAATTACTGCATCAGATGCATTCATTGCTGCTTTGTTAATATCAATAAACGATGTTTTTTTGTAGTCAAGGATGTCGTCACTGTTAATTCCGTCCATCATGGCTTTATCTGAAAAATTCTTGTTTAACGAGGTTTCAAAATCATTATTGTACAACGAGTAAATTACTTTTGAATTTTCAAAAATCGGATCTTTACTGTACGATGTTTTTATATAAAGCGGAACAAGGCTTGTCATCCAACCATGACAGTGAATAATATCTGGAACCCATCCCAATTTTTTTACCGTTTCTAATACACCTCGGGCAAAAAATATGGCTCGTTCATCATTATCTTCAAAGAAATTTCCAGTTTCTTTACATCTATCTATGCCTTTTCTATGAAAAAAATCTTCACTATCAATAAAATACACTTGCATACGTGCTGGTTGAATAGAACCAACTTTAATGATTAACGGATGATCGGTATCGTTAATAATTAAATTCATTCCCGACAAACGAATTACTTCGTGTAGTTGATTTCTTCGTTCGTTGATACAACCAAATTTTGGCATAAAAGTTCGTATTTCTTTTCCAGATTCTTGAATGCCCTGCGGCAAAAATCGACCAACTTTTGATAAATCAGACTCTTCTAAATAAGGGGTAATTTCTTGGGAAATAAATAAAACTTTTTTCTTTTTCATAATATATTCGTTGTTATTGAACGTGTTGAGGAAAAACTTTGCTGTTTAATAATGAATCAATTTGTTCTTAACTATTGGGGAGTAAACAATGTATTAATCATAAATTGAAAATATGAATTGAAAACAAAATTACTAATTTTTAACGTGCAAGTCAAGTAAATTGTATTTGTTTCATAGAATAACTAATTATTTTATTTATTTTGTGCCCCTAATTTATGTTAAGGTTATGCTTATTTATAAAAGTATTAGCGAATTACAACTTTTTTTGTTTGCCAATAAACAGAAAACGATTGGTTTTGTGCCTACCATGGGAGCTTTACATCAAGGGCACTTATCGCTAATAAAGGCGTCTCAAAAAAAAACTAACCATACCATTTGTAGCATTTTTGTAAACCCAATCCAATTTAACAAACAAGAAGATTTGGATAATTACCCGAGAAACGTTAATGCAGACGTTATGATGCTAGAAAGTGTAGGTTGTGATGTGTTGTTTTTGCCCACGGTTGAAGAAATGTATCCTTCAAAAATGTATAAAACGTTTGAATTTGGCGATATCGCTACGGTTATGGAAGGAGAGCATAGACCAGGTCACTTTAATGGGGTGGCAAATGTTATTGAACGGTTTTTTGAAATTATTCACCCAACGTTTTCATTTTTTGGTGAAAAGGATTTTCAGCAACTGGTCATTGTTAAAGCGTTAACAAAACAGTTAAACCTTGACACGCAAATAATTGGCTGTCCAATTTTACGAGAAAAAAGTGGACTAGCGATGAGTTCAAGAAATGAACGATTGACCCCTGAACAAAAACAACAAGCAGCAATTATTTTTAAGTCGCTTAGTGTGCTTAAACAACAGTATAAAACCACCTCTATTCAAGCACTAAAGAATTATTTTAAACAAGAGATGGCGTCGCAAAATTTTGAGTTAGAATACCTTGAATTTGCTGATGGAAATACCTTAAAGTTGATTAATGATTTTAGTGAAACCACTTACTGTGTGGCTTTTGTAGCGGTCCATGTTACAAATGTGAGGTTAATCGATAATTTAACAATATTTAATTAATTTTGTCGCCTTATGCAAGTACACGTTATAAAATCAAAGATACATCGAGTTAAAGTTACCGAAGCCGATTTAAATTATATTGGCAGCATTACGATTGATGAGGATTTGATGGAAGCGTCGAATATTATTGAAGGTGAAAAAGTTCAAATTGTTAATGTGAACAATGGCGAACGTATTGAAACTTATGTGATAAAAGGGAAAAGAGGGTCAGGTGAAGTATGTTTAAACGGTCCAGCGGCACGAAGAGTCTCGGTTAACGACATCATCATTATTATTACTTACGCTATTATGGATTTTGAAGAAGCAAAAGTTTTTAAACCAACCATAATTTTTCCTAATGAAACCACCAATAAATTAAAATAATTACCTTTTGAAGAAGTTTTTGGTTCCATTTCTAAAAATTATCCTTCCACTAGGGTTGGGCATTTTTTTAATTTGGCTTGTATACAAAGACTTAGCACCAAAAGACATTGCCGACATAAAACTTGCATTTAGTCAAACCAACTATTTTTACCTGCTTTTATCACTTGTTTTTGGTTTGTTTGGTCATTTTAGCAGAGCCTGGCGTTGGAAATATCCGTTGAAAGAATTAGGTTATGAACCCCATATTTTAAACTCGTTTTATACAGTTATGATTGGCTATTTTGCCAACATGGGAATTCCAAGAAGTGGGGAAATTATGCGTTGCGGGTTAATGGCAAAATACGAAGATATTCCTTTTAACAAATTGGTTGGAACTGTTATTGCTGAAAGAGTTGCCGACTTAATAATTCTGATTTCACTAATATTTTTAGTGATTGTGCTTCAATTTGAAAAGTTGAATAACTACCTTGAACAAATTGGATTATTGGATAAATTTTCTCCTCAAAAATTAGTCATATTAGGCACAGTGGTTTTAATAGGTGGAACTGTCGGGCTGTTCATTCTTAAAAAATCCAAAAATGGGCTTATCGTTAAAATAAGAACGTTTCTTCAAGGTATTTATGAAGGAATAAAAACCCTTGTAGTGATGAAAGACAAATGGTGGTTTTTAGCACATACTCTTTTTATTTGGTGTATGTATTTGTTGATGTTTTACATTACTTTTTTCAGTTTACCTTCTATTCAAAATGTACCCTTTGCTGGTATTATTACTGCGTTTGTAATTGGCGGAATTAGTATTACCGTAACCAATGGAGGTATTGGTGCTTATCCTTGGGGTGTTGCCAGTGTATTGGCGTTATATGGTGTTGCCGAAAGCCAAGGTTATGCATTTGGTTGGTCAGTTTGGACGGCTCAAACGGTAATGTTAGTATCGGTTGGATTAATTTCAGCCATTTTGTTGCCCCGTTTTAATAAACATAGAACTCAACTTTAGGCTCAAAATCGATAATTTTTAAAATTTAATATCTTTAATACTTAACTGTATGGAAGTAGTGTTGTTCCAGAAATTCTCTTCGATAGAATAGACTATGCTAACTGGAACTCCAGGAGCAAGTTGTTCGGCGTATTTTCCCAAATGAAAACCAATACAAGAAATTTTATGGCTTGGATTAGACTCTTGAAAAACGGTCATTTTTAAGTGGTTTTCGCCAACGGTATAAATATTGTCGTCGCAAAAAACTTGGTGCGACACGAAAATAGGTCTCATGTTGCCAGGTCCGAATGGTGCAAATTGATTTAATACCTTCACAAACTTTGGGTTTACCGCAATTAATTCTAATTCATCGTCAATTGCAAGTTGTGGAATAAGCATGTAATCTTTAATTTGTTCACGAACAACTTGATCAAATTTGGTAGAAAAACTGGCCAAATTTTCTAATTTTAGGGTTAAACCAGCAGCATATTTATGGCCACCAAACTGTTCTAATAAATCACTACAGGCGTCAATGGCATTATACAAATCAAAATCTTTTACTGAGCGTGCCGACCCAGTAGCTTTTCCGTTCGATTCGGTAAGCACAATGGTTGGTCGGTAGTGTGTTTCAATAAGGCGAGACGCAACGATTCCAACTACTCCTTTATGCCAATTTTTGTTAAACACTACAGTGGTAATTTTTTCATCAAAAAAGTTATCGTGTTCAATTATCTCTAGCGCTTCTTGCGTTATTTCTTTGTCAATATCTTTACGATTGGTGTTTAAGCAATTAATATCCTTTCCATATTCGGTAGCATCATCCTCATTATCCGAAATGAGCAGTTTAACAGCTTTGTTGCCCGTTTCTAATCTTCCTGCAGCATTTATTCTGGGGGCAATGGTAAACACCACATCCATCACATTCAATTCTTTTTTTATTGCAGAATAATTAATCATTGCTTTTACTCCTGGGCGAGGTTTTTTATTGATAAGTTGCAGCCCTTCATTCACAAAAATTCTGTTCTCACCAGTTATAGGGACTATATCAGCACAAATACTGATGGCTAACAAATCTAAAAAGGTTAAAAGCAATACTTCATTTTTATTGGATTTTATAGTCCACGCCTGCATTAATTTAAATCCAACACCACATCCCGAAAGTTCTTTGAAGGGGTAATTGCAATCGGTTCGTTTGGGGTCTAATACTGCTATTGCTTTGGGTAATTCATTTCCCGGTTGATGGTGGTCGCAAATGATAAAATCAATATTACGTTCATTAGCGTAGGCAATTTTTTCATTCGCTTTTATTCCACAATCCAAGGCGATGATTAGTGAATAATTGTTTTCTTTAGCGAAATCAATTCCTTGAAATGAAATACCATAACCTTCGGCATATCTGTCGGGAATGTAATAGCCTAAATTTGAATAATAGTTTTTTAGATACGAATAAACCAATGCAACAGATGTAGTTCCGTCAACATCGTAATCGCCAAAAACTAAAATGTTTTCGTTGTTTTTTATGGCTTGTTCTATACGTTCAACCGCTTTGTCCATGTCTTGCATTAAGAACGGCGAATGGGTTTCGTGTAAATTTGGTCGGAAAAACGATTTTGCTTTTTCGTAGTCGGTTATACTACGTTGAATTAAAACATTGGTAAGCGTTGGGTTAAGGTTGTTTAAGGCAAATGATAAGTCCTTAATGGCTTTTTCGCTCGATTTTTCTTTTACTTCCCAACGAATTGACATATTATAATTGATTTTAGTTAGGATTAAAATTTAGTGCCATTGTTTTTTTCCTAATAATATTACCGCTAAAAACGAGAGTAGTAACGAAACAATAATTATTCCGGCAAATGCCACGTTCGAATTTTCCATAAAGTTAGGCACATTCATTCCAAACATACTCGAAATCAATGTTGGAATCATGAGGATTATCGATATAACCGTTAATCGTTTCATTACAACGTTCAAGTTGTTCGAAATTACCGAAGCAAACGTATCCATCATACCATTTTGGATATTCGAATAAATTTGTGCCATTTCTAAGGCTTGTTTGTTTTCAATAATGGCATCGTCTAATAGGTCTTCGTTAATTTCGGTGGTAATTTTTTTCGAATTACGAAGTCTAGCCATTATAATTTCGTTGGCCTTAATTGATGTGATAAAATACACCAAACATTTTTGCATTTTAAGCAATCGGTTCAACTCTTTATTTTTAATGGATTCTTCCAAATCTTGCTCAATAACAGTGGTCATTTGATTAATTTGCTTTAAATACCTCAAATAAACGTTGCCCGAGCGAAGAAACAAACGAAGTATAAAATTAATGTTATCGGTAATTTGCTGGTATTGTTCTCTAAATGGCGAATGTTGTTCAATAGGTAACACCTCGTTATTTTGCAAACACAAGGTTAGCGTATAATTTTCGGTCATAAAAATACCCAAAGGCAAGGTATGAAAAGGAACTTCAGGCGTAGCGCTCTCGACAGGTACACGCATAATTACCAACGACCAATCGTCTTCAAATTCAAGACGCGGTCTTTCATCAGGGTCTAAAATATCGTTAATCACGTCTTGTGGCAAAAGAAATTCGTCCGAAAGTTTTCGAATTTCTTCAACTGAGGGTTGAGTTACATTAATCCAACAGCCTTTTTCAGGTTTTTGAATTTCTATATAACCACCAAATGTTTTAAAAATTTTTATCATTTTTTAGTTTCCTTGCTCAATAATCTGAAAAGGAAACTAATACTGGAGCGTCCTTACAGATGGATTAATAGTGCTATGTGATTAAAATACGGGACCTCGTCCATTTTCTAATTTAGTTTTGTTTAGGTGTTTTTGTGGGTGCAAAAGTAAACTTATTATTCAATTAAAACACCTTGAATCGATTATTGTAACTAAAGAAATTAATTTTTTAACGTTAATAATTGACGTTTAGTTGGTACCGTACCATTAAACGGTTTCAATTTTAACTGAAGTCATGGTAAGTGAGCCACCAATGGGTTGGTCGTTAAATAGTGTAACTTTTTCATTACGCTCTTTTAAGGCAAGCGCATAAAGCAACGGCAAATAATGCTCAGGTGTTGGTATGGCTAGGTCAAATGCTTTTCCTTGCAATTTGTAATTAATTAATGCTTGGTGATTGTCGGTTAGTATATAATCTTTCATTCGCTCGTTAGCTTCTGTTGCCCAATCGAAAGCGAATGGTTCTCCACTAAGTTTATTCCAAGCAATAAGGCTGAGGTTGTGCACCATATTTCCACTTCCCACAATCAACACACCTTTGTTGCGCAAGGCTGATAACTGTTTTGCTAACTCGTAATGATAGCTGGCAGACTGGGTGTAATCAATACTTAGTTGTACAATAGGCACATTGGCTTTTGGGTATAAATGAATAATAACAGACCAAGCTCCATGGTCGAGGCCCCAGGTTTGGTCGAGACCAACCGAAGTGTTGGTAATAAGTTGTTTTGAAGCTAGCGCCAATTCTGGACTACCAAGAGCAGGATAGTTTACATCAAACAATTGTTTCGGGAAACCATAAAAATCGTGAATGGTTCGTGGGTTTGGCATGGCTGTAACAAACGTTCCGTTGGTTTCCCAATGAGCCGATATACAAAGTATAGCTTTTGGGAACATAATTTCTTGTCCCAATTTTTTGAACGCTGCAACAAACTCATTGTTTTCAATGGCATTCATGGGGTTTCCATGCCCCAAAAACAAAACGGGCATTTTGGGCGTATTGACGTTATTAAAAAGTTCGGCATAGTCCAAACAAGTTCGACCCGGCTCTCGCTTATCGCAAAATTTGGTTTGCGTGTCGGTTGGAGCGGCTTGGCAATGTGTGTGGCTGTAGGGCTGGCCTTTCATTTTATTTATTCCTTGTCTTGATTTATAATTGACCTCCCACACCTTTAAACTTCTCTACAAACAAAGTCAACTTTTGAAAAACACTTTGTTTTTTTG
>JAVHRO010000092.1:0-12325 GCA_036171675.1 Vicingus sp.
ATACTTTTTCTTTCAGAAAAAACTCGAACTGACACCTTTTTTATTAAAAATTCTTGTAAATGCACAACGGGTTAATTAATGTTAGTTTCGTTTTATCGAATTAAAGGTTTTAAACCCGATAAGTTCATCGTAATATAAAAAGGGATTTCGGTAGTAAACCAAAATGGTATAGTCGTTTTCTGTTTCGAAGAAACTTCCTTCATAAAAGGTTAAATCACCTTTGTTTTTAGCTCCGTCCTTTACTACACAATACATGTAATTGTAATAACCTTGTTTTAATAAAATTGACTGATTGTAAGTATTGTTTAAGGTGTCGTAGTTTAGCTTGAATTCCTCTTTAAATTTCCAATCGGTTAGTTTTCCAAAAATGTAAACGGTACCATCTTTAAGAGGAGGATATTGTTTTAACGAAAAGTGAACTTTAATATAGGCGGCTTCAATATCAGAATCGGTTAAACTCTCGTCTTTTTTTATCAAAAAATTTCCATTCAAATCGGGCAGAGACAAATAGCGTTTGTAGGCTCTGCTTTCGTCATCTAAAATGTACACATGCAATAAATGGTCTTTCTCCTCATATTGAATTCGTTTAATATTTATGGTTTGAGAAAGCAACGATTTTAAATCGAAATTTCTAAATTCATTTGAACCATCAAACACATTTTCTTCTTCAAAATTATAATCGAGTAGTGAACCATTAATGTACTTGGGCTTAAGCCCAGAAATAGCATTGTCCCAACGGTAATTTTGCATGAGTACCACTTTTATATTTTCATAGGGGTTTTGAATGTCAATATTGCTATGATTAACAGTAAAATCAACCTCTTGACGAGAAAACCGTTCGGTAACATTGGTGGCTTCTTTTACAGTTGGAACAATTTCTGTTTTAGTATCAACCACCATGAAACGTTTAGTTATTACAACATTTTCTGGGTCATAACCAGCGTAAACTTTAAGTAAATAATTTCCGCTTAATATCGGAGAAATAAATTCGTTTGGAAACTCAACACTGTAATGGATATAGGGATTGTCAGAATTTAATGAATAGTGGTAATCTTTAATTTCGTCTTCCAAATTATTAGATAGATATTGTTTCTGACTAAGATCTGATGGAAGCCAATTGGCAGTACAATGTATTAATGTGTAATGATAATAGTTTAAATCTGGATTAAAGTCATCAAACGACAGTTTAAGTTTATCGGCACTTGAAAGATGAAGAATAGGGTAACTCATCACATTTTTTGAGTTGTAAAACAATACTGTTTTTAAGTTTTGGGCATAAGTAAAATCGTCGTACCTCAAAAAATTGGTTGCAGCGTAATCATCAATAGTGTCAATTTTTGAACTAATTGTACTATTCCCATTAGTTTTAGAGGCAAAAACAACAGTAAAATTTATGAGGTAAATCATAAATGTTAATAGCAATCTTAATAAATGCAATTTCATGACTGTAAACTTAATCTTAAAATTTAAAAAGAAGCTAGTGAATTAGGACTTTTATAGCACATTCTGATTTTTTTTGATTATTATAAAAAAAAAGTATCGAATTACTTGGTATAGCAATTCAATTTTATAATTTTGTCCAGATTTTATAAAAAACTGACTGACATGTCAAACGAAATAAAAATTCGAAAAGGAGCTAACATCAAACTTAAAGGTGTAGCCGAAAATTTGTACTTCAATCCAGTAAGTGTTTCAGAAATTGTTTTAACACCAAGCGATTTTCCAACATTGATTCCTAAGTTATCAGTTAAAGTTGGGGATAAGGTTAAAGCTGGAACTGCATTATTTTATAACAAAGAAAATGAACAAGTTCTTTTTACTTCGCCAGTAAGCGGAGTTGTTTCGGAAATTGTTAGAGCTGAAAAACGTCGAATAGTAAACGTAAAAGTAAAGGCTGATGGTGAAAACTTGTTTGAATCTTTTACACAAGCCGACCCAAGTACACTTACTAAAGAAGTTATTATTGAAAACCTTTTAAAAAGTGGAGTATGGCCTTTTATTCGTCAACGTCCTTTTGATGTAATTGCTAATCCTAGTGTGCAACCTAAAGCAATATTTATATCTGCTTTCGATTCAGCCCCTTTAGCACCAGATTATGGCTTTGTTGCTCACGGACAAGATGAAATATTCCAATATGGATTAAATGCTTTGGTAAAATTAACCGACGGAAAGGTACATTTAAATATTAGTGGGGATGAAAATGCAGAAAGTGTTTTTGCAAATGCTAAAAATGTTCAAATTAACAAATTTACAGGTCCACATCCTGCAGGAAATGTAGGAATTCAAGCACATCATATTTCTCCAGTAAACAAAGGTGAAGTTATTTGGGTGCTTAAAGCGCTTGATGTTTTGATTATTGGTAAGTTGTTTAAAGAAGGGAAATTTGATGCTTCTAGAACTATTGCTGTTGTTGGCTCAAAAGTTAAATCACCCAAATACATCAAAACAATTATAGGTGCTAATATTTCCGATATAATTAAAGGAAATGTTGAAGATGGTGGAAGATATATTAGCGGAAATCCTTTGACTGGAACTCAAATTACAGAAAATGGAAATTTATGTTTTTATGATTACCAACTTACCGTAATACCTGAAGGTGGAAATAATCAATTTTTTGGTTGGATCGCTCCTGGGTTTGATAAATTTAGTTTGTCGAGAACGTTCTTCTCTTGGTTAACTCCAAATAAAGTATATGATTTAAATACAAATAAGAATGGTGAAGAACGTGCATTTGTAATGACCGGCGAATATGAAAAAGTTTTTCCTATGAATATTTATCCTGTGTATTTAGTGAAAGCTATGATTACACAAGATATTGATAATATGGAAAAATTGGGTATTTATGAAGTAGCACCAGAAGATTTCGCACTATGTGAGTATGGTTGTACATCAAAAATAGAAACTCAAAAAATTGTAAGAGAAGCATTAAATCTAGTTAAGAAAGAATGTAGTTAATAGTTCGATGTTTGTGATGTTAAGCCCAACTTCAAACCTCAAACCTCAAACCTCAAATCAAAAAAAATAATGAAAGCATTAGAAAAATTCATGCAAAAAATAAAACCGAAAGCTGATGGAAAATTTCCATTGGGTCATGCGGTTTGGGATGGTATGTACACATTTTTGTTTGTTCCTGGTCATACGAATAACAATGGTGTTCATATAAGAGATGGTATAGATTTAAAAAGAACCATGATTATGGTCGTGTTGGCTCTTGTACCAGCATTATTGTTTGGAATATACAATGTAGGTCATCAACACTTTTTGGCAATTGGTCAAGTTGCATTAGGCGACCATGTGTGTAACATGTTTATGGATAAGTTTATATATGGAGCTATTCAAGTATTACCATTAGTTATTGTATCTTATGCTGTTGGATTAGGTGTTGAATTTATTTTTGCGGCAATCAATAAACATGCAATACAAGAAGGGTTTTTAGTTTCCGGTATGTTAATTCCATTAATTATGCCAGTTGGTGTTCCTCTATGGATGGTTGCTGTAGCTACTATCTTTGCTGTCGTAATTGGTAAGGAAGTTTTTGGAGGAACTGGTATGAATGTGTTAAATGTTGCCTTGGTTACTCGTGCATTTTTATTCTTTGCATATCCAACAAAAATGTCAGGTGATCAAGTATGGATTAGCTTAGGTGGCGAAAAAGCCATAGACGGATTCTCTGGTGCAACTCCTTTAGGAAAAGCTGTACAAGGTGGAGTTGATGCCATTCCTAGTCTAATGGATTCTATTATTGGATTTATTCCAGGTTCTATTGGAGAAACCTCAGTTATTGCAATTGGAATAGGTGGTTTGTTTTTAATCTTTACTGGAATAGGAAGTTTAAGAATTATGCTATCTATGTTTGTTGGTGGATTTTTAATGGGATCTGTCTTCAACGCTGTAGGAGGAAATCCTTATCTTGAGGTTCCAGCTATTCATCAGTTAATGTTGGGTGGTTTTGCTTTCGGTGCTGTATTCATGGCAACAGACCCCGTTACTGCATCGCAAACAAGTACAGGAAAAATAATTTATGGATTGTTTATTGGAATTATGGCAATGTTGATTAGAGTTGCAAATCCTGCTTATCCAGAAGGTGTAATGTTAGCAATACTTTTAGGAAATGTTTTTGCACCACTTATTGATAACATTGTTGTTTCTGCAAATATTAAAAAAAGATTAAAAAGACTTAAAACTGCATAATTATGGCATTTGATAGAGATAGTAATTTATATACCATGGTATTCTCTACCGTAATGGTAGTAATAGTTGGTGGAATGTTAGCATTCGTTTCGTTGAGTTTAAATCCTGCCCAAAAAGCAAACATTGCTAATGAAAAAATGCAAAATATTTTGCAAGCCATTGGAATTCCAGAAACTGATGGAGTTTTAAGAGACAATTCTGGAAAAATATTTAATGATTTCGTTAAAAGAAGAATAACAATTAATTACAAAGGGGAAATTCTAAGTGATAAAAAAGTGGAAGAGGCAATTGACCCTAAAGATGAGTTAGATGCTTTTAATATAGATCTTAGAAAAGAATATTCTAAAATTATTAAACCATTAATAAATAAATTTAAAGGAGATGCTGATGGATTTAAAAAAGCCTTAAATGAATCTTCCGAAATTCATTTTCCAATTTTTGTGTGTGAAAATAAGGGTAAAACATACTATGTTCTTTCTGCAAGTGGAAAGGGTTTATGGGATGATATTTGGGGATATGTTGGTTTAAATGCTGATTTAACCACAATTAATGGTGTTGTTTTCGATCATAAGGGAGAAACACCTGGGTTAGGCTCTAAGATTACGGAAAAGAAGTTCCAATCAGAATTTGTGGGCAAAAAAATTGCTGATGCAACACAATTTATGTCTGTACAAGTACTAAAACCAGGAAAAGAACTTACCGAATACCAAGTTGATGGAATAAGTGGCGCTACATTTACTGGAGTTGGAGTTAACGAAATGTTGAAAAGAAACTTGGAAGTGTATTATAATTTTTTTAAATCTAACCCAGAATTTTCTGTAAATCAAGTAAAAGAAGAAGCAATCATAGCAACAACAGCAAATGATTCAACATCTTTAAGTAAAAATGATTCAATAAAATAAACATCGCAATCCCTTACTTAATACGGGAGTAAAAAAAATAATTATGAGCGAAGAAAAAAAAGAATCTTTATTTTCTAAAGAAAATAAAAAGCTATTAACGGTATATTTAAACAAAACGAATCCAGTTACTGTTCAAGTTTTGGGTATTTGTTCGGCTCTTGCTGTTACGGTTCAAATGAATAATGCCCTAGTTATGGCAATTGCATTATTGGCTGTAACTGCTTTAGGAAACGTGGTTATCTCTGCTATGAGAAATTATATCCCCAATCGAATTAGAATTATTGTTCAATTAGTTGTGGCTGCTTTTTTGGTGATTTGTGTAGATCAAATCCTTAAAGCATACGTATATGATGTGAGTAAACAACTTTCGGTATTTGTTGGACTTATTATTACCAACTGTATTGTAATGGGAAGGCTTGAGGCTTTCGCACTCGCTAATAAACCATGGCCATCTTTTCTTGATGGAGTTGGAAATGGATTAGGATATGGTTTTGTGTTATTTGTTGTAGCTTTTATTAAAGAAGTATTAGGATCTGGAACTCTAACTTTTCCTGTTATTGGTAAATTAACCATAATACCTCATTCAGTATTTGAGGCTGGGTATTTGAATAATGGTTTAATGCTATTACCTCCATCATCCCTAATCATTGTTGCAATATTCATATGGATACAACGTACAAAAACGCCAGAATTAATTGAAAAATAACTAAATCAAAATTTAAAAATAAAACGATGGAATTATTTAAATTATTTATCAAAAGTGCCTTCATAGAAAATATGATTTTCACTTTCTTTTTAGGGATGTGTTCCTATCTCTCCATTTCAAAATCTGTTAAAAATGCCACTGGTTTAGGAATTGCAGTAATATTTGTGCTACTGGTAACAGTGCCCATTAACTTTTTATTAGAAACCTACGTTTTAAAAGAAGGAGCTTTAAGTTGGATGGGTGCTGAATATGCATCTATGGATTTGAGTTTTCTAAGTTTTATCATGTTTATTGCGGTTGTTGCTGCTGTTGTTCAATTGGTTGAAATGCTTGTGGAAAAATTTTCTCCTTCACTTTATGGCGCGTTGGGAATATTTTTACCATTGATTGCTGTGAATTGTGCTATTCTTGGTGCTGCTTTATTTATGCAACAAAAACAATTTAATAATATTGGAGAAGCTGCTGTTTATAGCGTCGGTTCTGGATTTGGTTGGATGATCGCTATTGTTTTACTTGCTGCAATTCGTGAAAAAATAAAATATTCTCATATTCCAGCTCCATTAAGAGGACTTGGAATTGCATTTATATTAACTGGGCTAATGGGGCTTGCTTTTCTTGGATTTTTGGGATTTGAGCTTTAAAATTAAATTGGTATAAACTTTACAAATTATAAAAAATGTATACAGTTGTAATTATCTTTTCAATAATCGTTTTCCTAATCATAACATTAGCTTTAGTTGGTTTGTTGTTATTTGCAAAAGCTAAATTAATGCCTTCTGGGAAAATAACAATTACCATTAATGGTGAAAAACAAATCGAGGTAGATGGCGGTAGTTCTCTATTAACCACCTTAGGAAATGCGGGTGTTTTTTTGCCATCAGCCTGTGGCGGGGGTGGAACTTGTTTACAATGTAAATGCCAAGTATTGAGTGGTGGTGGTGAAATTTTACCAACTGAAATACCAAATTTTACTAGAAAACAAATTGCCGATCATTACCGTTTAGGTTGTCAAGTTAAAGTTAGAGAAAATTTAGAAATAAAAATTCACGAAGAAATTTTAGGTATTAAAGAATGGGAAGCTATTGTAGTTTCTAACTATAATGTGGCTACTTTTATTAAAGAGTTTATTGTTGAATTACCAGAAGACATGAACTATAAAGCTGGTGGCTATATTCAGATTAAAATACCCGCTTGTACAGTTCAGTATTCTGATATGGACATTACCGCTCACCCTCAAGATCACCCAGGTGAACCAGATAAATTTAAACCCGATTGGGATAAATTTGGTTTATGGCCTTTAGTGATGAAAAATAATGAAGAAGTGGTTAGAGCCTACTCAATGGCATCTTATCCTGCAGAAGGTAGAAGAGTGATGTTAAATGTACGTTGTGCAACACCTCCTTTCGATAGGGTTAAAGGTGGATGGATGGATGTAAATCCAGGGGTTGCTTCATCCTATATTTTTAGTAGAAAAGTGGGTGATAAAGTTAGAATATCAGGACCTTATGGAGAATTTTTTATTAACGATTCAAAATCCGAAATGCTTTATATAGGTGGTGGAGCAGGTATGGCGCCTATGCGTTCACACTTGTATGAATTATTTAAAACGATTAAAACGGGTCGTAAAGTAACCTATTGGTATGGAGGTCGGTCTAAAGCTGAATTATTTTACATCCATTACTTTAGAGATTTAGAAAAAGATTTTCCAAACTTTAAATTCTATTTAGCATTATCTGAACCTATGGAATCTGATAATTGGAAAATTAAAAAAGATATTCATGATGAAGAAGGAGATGGTTTTGTAGGGTTTATTCATAATGTGGTAATTGAACAATATTTGAAAAAACATGATTCTCCTGAAGATATTGAGTTTTACTTCTGTGGCCCACCAATGATGAATAACGCAGTTGTTAAAATGTGCGATGAATGGGGTGTGCCTAAAGAAAATGTACGTTTTGATGATTTTGGTGGATAATTTCAAAATGATAGATATAAAAAAAGCTCAACAATTGTTGAGCTTTTTTTTATTAGACGAAAATCTTACTTTTTCTTAAAAGCATTAATAGCATTTCGTGTAAAATCAGATAACACCAATTTGCCACTCATTCCTGCTCGTTCAACCAATAAAGTATCCCAATGTTCGGTTCCTTCCCAGAATATTTTTTTAAGCATGCTCATGGCTTCAGGGTTTGAAATAGCTAATTTATTGGCAAGAACATCAATTGCTTCGTCCATTTCTTCAATGGTTTCAAACGTTTCGGCGTAAAGCGATTTTTCTTTTGCCCAGTCGGCACTATACCATTCGGTAGCATTAATAGCTAACATACTCATGGCTGAAGTACCTATTTTTCGTTCTACCGCTGGTCCAACCACAAACGGCCCAATACCAACAGCCAGTTCGCTTAATTTTACAGACGCATCTTTTGTTGCGTAACAAAAATCTACTGCACTAGCTAAACCAACTCCACCACCAACTGCTTTTCCTTGAACACGTCCAATAATTAATTTAGGACATTTTCGTGCTGCATTTATTACATTGGCAAATCCTGAAAAGAACGTTTTTCCTGTTTCCAAATCATTGATAGAAATCAATTCGTCGAAACTTGCTCCTGCACAAAATGCTTTATCGCCGTTCGATTTTAATATGATTACTTTGATTGCATCGTTTGTTCCTGCTTCGGTAATAGTTTCAGCCAATTTGGTTAAAATTTTTCCGGGTAAAGAATTACTCAAAGGATGAAAAAATTCAATTGTGGCAATTCCTTTTTCGTTAACCGAAATTTCTACTGAACCTTGTTCTGTTGTTGTCATTTTTTGACCCTCCCAACCTCCCCAAAGGGGAGGAGTTTCCATCACACTTGCTTAAGTGTATAAGTGTGGTTGGATGTTTTTTTTATATGTTTATATTAATTCAATTACTTTTTTTTCGCTTTACCACGCAAGCCCCTCCTTCGGAGGGGTTGGGGAGGCTTTTATTTTTCTTCCGAAAACGTTAAAATATATCCGTTGATATCAACTATCGAAAACTCAAGGGTGTCATAAAAAGTACTTTCTAAATCAGCAATAATTTCAACTTCATTGTCCACCAATTCCTCATGTAGTTCCGTAATTTTATCTACTTTAATGTAAAATGTTAAGCCACCTCCCGGTTTTTGTGCTTTTAGTTTTGGCAATTCATCTTTTAAACTTTTTGCCGATTGAAACATGAGCATCACATTATTTCGTTTTACCATTGCCCAATCTATCACACCGACTTCGGGTACAGTTTTTAGCAAGGTAAAACCTAAAATATCAGTATAGTATTCAATGGTTTCTTCAACATCGTTGACCATTAGGTTTGGGGTGAGTGAATTTAGCATGTTTGTATTGTTTAAAGTTAGAAAGTTTATAAAGTTAAAGGTTTATTTTCTGTTGATGTTTTTCTTTCAACTTTTTACTTTACAAACTTTTAACTGAGTTTTTAATCTTGATTTTTAAATTTTACCATCGTTAATATAGTCGCCAAAGCTACTGTTTCTCCTGTTTCGTCATACACATCTACCAAGAATTTTACAATTCCTTTTTTGATGTCCATTCCTTTTGGAATTTCTTCATCAGCTTTAAATTCTTTTTTCTCTTGAGAAATTTTTTCTTTCGCTGTAAAACGAACTCCGATGGTCATGCCTGGATAAACAGGTTTAACAAATCGACAATCTTCTAAGCCATAATTTAATAAAACCGGACCTTTTTTGCCATCTACAAACAACCCAGCTGCTTTCGATAATACCCAGTAGCCGTGGGCAACATTACTTTCGAAAATGGTTCCTTCCAACGAAGTTGCATCAACATGTGCATAAAAATGGTCGCCACTAACATTGGCAAAATTTACAATGTCGGCATTAGTAACCGTATGTTTTCTAGTAATTACTGTTTCGCCAATTTGTATTTCTTCAAAATATTTTTGAAAAACATGTTTATCAAACTCCGTTTGTTCTGCACCATATTGATATTGGTTGGTTACTTTAGTTATCATGGTTGGAGAACCTTGTATGGCAGTTCGTTGCATGTAATGTAAAATACCACGTTTACCGCCCATTTCTTCACCACCACCTGCTCTTCCAGGGCCACCATGAGTAAGTAATGGCATCGGAGAACCATGTCCAGTGCTTTCTTTAGCACACGCTCTGTTTAAAATTAAAATTCGTCCGTGCAAACAAGCAGCACCCATCACAAATTCTTTGGCAATTTTATCATCGTTGGTAACAATTGAACAAACCAACGAGCCTTTACCCAAGTTAGCCAATTCAATAGCTTCATCAAGGTTTTTGTAAGGTATTATGGTTGAAACTGGTCCAAAAGCTTCAATATTGTGACAATCAGTATTTACAAATGGATTTTCGTTTACGAATAAGATAGGCGACATAAAAGCACCTTTGTTTTTATCGGCTCCAACCACTTCATAAGTATCTAAATTTCCGAACACCATTTTTTGTGTTTTGACCAATTGTTCCACTTTTTCGCGAACTTCTTTTACTTGCTCTAAACCTGCTAATGAACCCATACGAACACCTTCCACTTCCGGGTTTCCGATTACGGTTTGAGCCAGTCGTTTGCCTAAAGCAATTTGTACATCCTCAACCAATTTTTCAGGAACAATAATTCTTCGAACGGCAGTACATTTTTGCCCTGCTTTTACGGTCATTTCGCGTTGAACTTCTTTGATAAACAAATCAAATTCTTCTGTTCCAGGAACAGCATCTTCTCCTAAAACAGAAGCATTTAATGAGTCTGCTTCCATGTTAAAGGGAACAGCTTTTTCTAACAAACGAGGATGGGATTTTAGCATTTTTCCTGTTGATGCCGAACCGGTAAAAGTGACCACATCTTGGTTGGTTACGTGGTCTAAAATTCCGTTGGCAGAACCACAAATGAGTTGTAAAGCTCCGTCGGGTAAAATTTTAGAATCGATAATATCTTTAACCATTACTTCGGTTAAAAAAGAGGTGAGCGTTGCAGGTTTTACAATGGCAGGAACACCAGCCATAAAGTTAACGGCTATTTTTTCTAACATTCCCCAAATAGGAAAGTTAAATGCGTTGATGTGAATGGCGACACCTTGTTTTGGAACCATGATGTGGTGCCCAATAAATGTTCCGCCTTTTGAAAGTGGAGCGGTTTCTCCGTCAATGTAAAAAGGTTCGTCGGGAAACTGACGACGCAAACTTGCATTGGCAAATAAATTACCAATACCGCCTTCGATATCAATCCAACTATCCACTTTGGTAGCCCCTGTTTTGGCACTCACGGCATAGTATTTTGCTTTTAACGACATTAAATGTATTGCCAACGCTTTTAACATCAATCCTCGTTCCTGAAAAGTCATTTTTCGTAATGCAGGTCCGCCAACTTTTCGGGCATAATCCATCATGGCAGCAAAATCTAATCCTTCGCTCGATGCTGTTGCAATTTGCTCTCCGGTTATGGCATTAAATAAGGCTTTGTCTTTTCCAGTTCCTTCAACCCATTTCCCTTGAGCGTAGTTTTGTAGTTTCATCATAATTTTTATTATCAATTCTTGCGGTCATAAAATTACTTGTTTGCAATATATTGTACAACATAAAAGCGGTTCAATTTATTTTTGATGATTTATTTAGCTAGAAGAGTTATTTTTTAGTTGTTTTTCTGTCACACCACGAAGTAGCATCAATACAATATTAAAAAATAAGGAAAGATATTGATATATTACACGGATTTACACAGATTATAAAATCAAGTCAGAGGCGTGAAAAAATAATTTGTGAAAAAAATCTGCGAAAATCTGCGACATCTGTGGCATTTTTCTAGTAATAACTTAAAATCAATAAATCAAAAACCATTTTAGCTGTATAACAAGTGCTTGTAAGGTTATTTTTGCTAACTTTGTTTAAAACCGTATTACTATGAGTACTTTAATAATTAACGCCACTAACCCCAAAGATTTAAATCTTTTAGTTGAAATAGCTAAAAGGTTGAAGCTTTCTGTTAAATTGGTTAAAGAAGAAAAAAACCGCTACAACGACGAAACTGAAAAGGCAATTGAAGAAGCAAGAGCTGATAAGAATATGATTAGAGCCAAAAATGTTGATGAACTTTTTGAGAAATTAAAATCATAGTGTTTACTGTAATTGCCTCAAATAGATTTAAAAAGAACTTTAAACTTTGTTTGAAACGAGGTTTAGATGAAGAAAAACTAAAAGTAGTTGTTAAACTACTCGAAAAAGATGGCAAACTACCCACCAAATTTAAACCACACTTACTAAAAGGAAAATACACAGGACTTTGGGAATGCCACATTCAACCAGATTGGTTGCTTGTTTGGGAACAAGAAGATACCATTAAGTTAATTACCCTTATTGCCACTGGAACTCACGCTGATTTATTTTAAAATTATTCTACAGGTTAGCTTGTCTTAATTGACAGCAGCTAAAAAGTTAAATTTTAATGTATATTTGAATTACTGAAATGGAACGAGTTACCCACGCAGCAGCGTGGTAAACTCGCACCAGCT
>JAVHRO010000093.1:0-39280 GCA_036171675.1 Vicingus sp.
AGTATCTATAGGAAAATTTAAAAAAATTACAAAATCAATTTATGCAACGGTCTTGGATTATTAAAGACAGGCACTATAACTATTTTATAAATACAAAATTTTAGGCTATATTTTTGAATTGACCTAAATTCAATGGTACAACTACCAAATCTTATTTTTCTGTTGGTTATTTGTATAGTTTTAGGAATATTATTAACACTGTGATGACTATTTACTTGTGCCCAGTTTGATAAGCCTTGATTTGTCATAAATGATAAATCAAGGCTTATGGGTAATACAACTATTCTTAAAACATCACCTTCTATAAAATAACAGACTAAATTTATGTTTGCACCATTAATTTTGTACAACCGTCATTTCAACTCTTCTGTTTTGTTGTCTTCCTTCAGGAGTTTTATTTGAAGCTACTGGTTTAGTATGACCGAACCATTTAACTTGAAATCTTTCAACATTAATTCCTTTTGCCTGTAGAAAATTCCTTACTGCTTCGGCTCTTTTTTGTGAAAGAAGCAGATTCTTAGCTGCTTTTCCAACATTATCAGTATGGCCTTCAATTTTTAAACCCCAATCTGGTTTCTTTTGTAAAAGTGTGGCTAATTCAGTTAAAGAAGGCAATGAAACTTCTTTAATTAAATCTTTTCCAGTTTCAAATTCAAGATTTTTAAAGGCGGTATTTAATACTTTCTGCTCTTCCTGAGTTAATACCAAGGCTTGACCTTTAGCCACATACTTATACTCGTACTTGTTTAACCCAACTTTAAAGGCTCTTAATGTTTTTATTGAATCACCATTTACGAAATCAATATCAACAAAATCAGGGTAGGTATCATCAGTTGTTATTAATTCAAACAAACAACTTTTTTCAGCATGTAATTGGTTAAACGAGAATTTAGTTTTGTCTACGGTCATTGTATCTGTTTCTGAAACCACATTTAAACTATCAATAATTTGTAACAATTTCAATGGACATCCTTTATTTGAAATAGGACCAGGAATGCTTGGACACCGGTCTTCACTATCTTTTAAACCATCTTTATCCGTATCGGGGCAACCTTTAAATTCTAAAAGACCTTGAATTTCGGGACAATCGTCTTCTTTATCCATAATACCATCTTCGTCAGTATCTGGGCAACCGTAGAATTTAGCAAGACCAGGTACAGTAACACAACTATCTAGCTTATTCATAATTCCATCTTTATCGGTATCAGGACATCCTTTAAATTGAACTATTCCACTGTCTAAAGGACAATCGTCTTCTGAATCTTGAATTCCATCATGGTCAGTATCAGGACAACCCATAAATGCCCATACACCAGGAACATTTTTACATTTATCCTTTTTGTTAGATACGTTATCGTGGTCTTTATCTTTTGGTTTAGGATTTAAGATAGGAATTTTAAGGGCAAAATAAATATCAGCGCCGCTTAATTTAGTATCTTTTCCTGGAGCAAAAATGGGTTTTAAGTCGCCCGTTCCAATCACCAACGATCCTATTCTTAATCCCAATCCATAACGGAATGAAGCTATTCCGTTGTAAGAAATTGGAACAGATACACCAAACCAACGTTGATCCCAACGTAGTGTTACAGCATAACTGGTAGGGTAGTGTACGGCATTTTTATCTTTATAAAACAACAAATTTACTCGCATGTAATAATTTGCGTAAATATTTTTCCAAATATTATAATCTACATCCAAGTTAGCATGGGTAGGTAAATTCATAAAAAACTGTTGGTCATCAGCTCTAAAAGCTACAGCTCCGTTATGTGATAATCGAACTAAGGTCGAATCTAAAGATCGGAACCCTTGTACACCATCAAACTCCTGTAAATCAAAAAGTCCAGTTTGTAAAGTAAAGTTTCTACTTAGTGGACCTTTTCGGTACCGCATACCTCCCATATCGTTAATAGCCGCTCCAATACGAAGTTTATATTTGTTTAGGTCTTTACGCCATAGGTCTGTTTTTCCATCCATGTCGTATTTATATTTTTGGTAATCAGGTCGGTATTCGTAAACTACTCCTAAATCAGCACCAAAGCCAAGATTTGAATATTTTTTAAATAACTCTCCACTTGAAAATCCTTCATTACTTCCAGAAGCTGGTTCAATATAACCTCCTAAATTGTCAGAATATCCGTAGTCAAAATCGCCAGAAAGAAAGTTAGCAGTAGTATCATTTTTTATACTATAATCTACGTTCTCAGTATTAAAATAAAAAGAACCTATACCTTGTAAGAATTTTAGTTTTCCACCAACTTTCCAAAAATGCTGGTTATCGTCTTTTATGGTTTGAGCATAGGCTAAATTGTACTCATTCCAAGTATTCATGGAAAGATTTAGATTTTGATCTTTTAAACTCAAATTAAAAAGTTGTTGATAATTCCAATTATTTGAAGCCAAATGAATTAAATCTGTAGTTGCATTATCAATATTTAAAAAAGTTCTATTTTTTATTTGAAAACCAATCGATCGTTTATGATTTATTGAAATCATAAAATTTAATACGTCTACCTCTGTTTGAAGAATTGCTGAACGTGTTTTTCCTCCATCACTAAACTCTAAATATTGTGCACGAGGAAAAAAACTTAAGGAGTCAGACGATACAAATTTTTGCAATGTAGAATCGTTCATCCAGGCATTTGATTGTGGATTATTTGAGTCAAATGAACTCAACCAGCCACCAGGCATGTATTTGGGGTTAAAGTATGCATGGTTGTTATATCCTTGAAAATAGAATCCAAATAGGAGTATATCAACCTTCATACGGTTATCTGCTATGGATGCAGGGTTATAATCCAACCCAAGAATCCCCGAAAAATTACTTTGTCGTACTCCTAAAAATTCCTGTGATTTTGCAGTGGAAATGGTGAGAACGATTATGATACACGTTAATATTCTTTTCATGATTTTTTTTTGATGAGCGATAGAATTATTTTAAATTGATAATAACGAAGTTATAGACGCTGTTATAAGTCTAAAAGTTGCTTGATATCTTTATTACTTCCATAGATTACCATGATGTCACCTTTTTCAAGTTTTGTTTTTTGAGAGGCAACACCTTGAACCTTAGAGATGTTTTTTGATACTCCCAATAGACTATTTTCTTGAGTAATTTTTATAGTAGTTAACACGATAACATTGTGATTTTTTCTAAATCCAATTTCACCTAATGTTTTACCTATATAAATTTCTGGCACATTAACTTCAACTATACTAAATTCGCCATTGAGTTCAAATGAGTCAACCACGCCGTGAATACATAATTTTTTTGCCCATCGTTCGGCAGTTTCTTCTTCGGGATGAACAATTTCATCAACACCCATAGCTTGAAGAATAGTTTCGTGTAATGGGCTAATGGCTCTACTAATTAATCTTTTTGCATTTAGGTTTTTCATCACCGCAGTAGTCATAATATTTGCACCTTGGTCTTCGCCAATAGCAACAATTACTACGTCGGTATTTTTAATAGGCAATCCTGACATGGTAAATTGATCGGTAGAATTAATACAAATGGTATGAGAGATTTTAGATTTATAAGAATCTACTTTGATCATATTACTATCAATACCAATAACTTCATTACCTTGTTGAGTAAGTTTTTCTGCTAGTGAGCCGCCAAAATTTCCAAGTCCAATAATTATATATTTCATAAAATATTATTTTTTAGTTAATGATAATTTCCTCTGTAGGATACCTATAGTTTTTATGTTTTTCGTTTTTAACAATAGCAATAAGTATGGATAACATACTAACTCTGCCAATAAACATTATGATAACTAAAACAAATTTTGATAAAGAACAAAGTTTAGCAGTTATACCAACGCTTAAACCTACAGTACTATATGCCGAGATACATTCAAAAACAACACTTAATAAATCTTTATTTTTTTCAAAGTACATAACCAATAAAGTACCAATACCAATTACCAAAATAGATAAAAATATTATTGCGTAAGACCTACGAACTGAAGCATCAGAAATTTCACGTCTAAAGATTTCAATGCGGTCTTTACCTTTTGAAATACTTACAAAATTTAATACCGCAATGGCAAATGTGCTGGTTTTAATTCCACCACCAGTACTTCCTGGTGATGCTCCAATCCACATTAAAAATAAAAATATAATTAATGTAGAAACCTTTAAAGCACCAGTATCAACGGTGTTAAAACCAGCAGTTCTTGTGGTTACTGAGCCAAAAAAAGCCGTAACAACTTTGCCAAAGCCACTGTGCTCAGCTAACGTATTATTATATTCTAAAAAATAAAATAGTACTGTTCCAGAAAAAATAAGAAATATCGTGGTAATTAATATTATTCTTGAACTTAGATTAAGCACCCATGGTATATGAACTCCTCTTAACTCATTACTGAATGTTAAAAATCGTTTTACAAATATGTGTTTTAAGTATTTGGCAATATTAAAAACAATAGGGAAACCTAGTCCTCCAAAAATTATCAAAAAGGCAATCGTAAGGTGTAATGGGTAATTAAATCTGAATCCAGTTTGGTATAGGCTATTTGGTAGTGTAGAAAAACCAGCATTACAAAATCCTGAGATACTATGAAAAAACGAGAAAGAAATTCTATCGTATAAACCAGGTATTATTTTTTCATCAAGACTATAATAGATAAATAAAGCTCCTAACGTCTCAATAAATAATGTTAAAAAAATAATTTTCTTTAGGGTATTAAAAACATCTCCTAATTTATCTTCATTGGTCATATCACTTAATACAATATGGTTTTCGTATGATGATCCACCAGTAAAAAAATAACTAAAATAACTGGCAAATGTCATAATACCTAATCCTCCAATTTGTATTAAGATTAGAATGGTAGTAATTCCAAATTCAGTAAAATATGTACCAGTATCAACAACGGCTAATCCAGTTACACAAACGGCACTAGTGGATGTAAATAGTGCATCGATTAATGTTATTCCGTAATGAGTTGAATTAGGTAGCATTAATAATATGGTACCGATTGCGATGATAATCATAAAACTTATGATAAAAATTTGAGCTGGGTTAAATACTGTTCGTTTGAGATTAATGTTTTGAGAAGAAAACTCTCTGATAAAAACAATAAAAATTGTAAAATGAAAAATGGAGGGGTGGTTGAGGTATTTAATAATAGGTACACTTTGTAAAAAACCCATGTTTAATAGGGCAATTGTTAGCACAAATCCTATTACAACGAAATCGAAAAACCAGACTTTTAAACTGATTAGATGCTTAATAAAAAAATCTCTAAACAAAGGGGAAATAATTCCAGTAAAAAAAGTAACAAGATATATTTTATCAAGAATTCGTTGCCCATATTCACTTTGATTATAGCCAATGTCAAAAATTACTAATATCACAGAAAGAAGACTGATAAAAAAGGGAATTTGAAAAATTCGCTTCTTTAAATGCTCAATTCGCTCACTTTTTCTCAAGGGTTGATGTGTTTTAAACGAACAAAATTATACTTATATTTTTTATGCAAACGATAAGTGATAGAAATTATAAAATTACTTTTCATAGACGATAATCTATTCGTATAATTTTTAGATTATCAATCTGAATCTACCTAATAATTTGGTATAAAGTTGTTATTTTTACGAAATGATAAACGATGAACAACAAAATAATCAATTGGCGTTAGCTTCAAAGTTTATTAATAACACCAGCAGGCATATTTTTTTAACTGGAAAAGCAGGTACTGGTAAAACAACTTTTTTAAAACACATCATTAAGCATACTTATAAAAACACTATAGTTGCAGCCCCAACTGGTATTGCGGCAATTAATGCTGGTGGAATTACCTTACATTCGTTGTTTTTATTGCCGTTTGGAGCATTTGTTCCAACCAATGATGGCTCTATTTACAGCGAATACGCAAAAATTAATAACCGACAATCGCTCCTTAAAGAGTTGAAAATGCATGGTGTTAAGCGCAAACTTCTTCAAGAAATGGAATTGCTGATAATTGACGAGGTAAGTATGCTAAGAGCCGATTTACTAGATGCTATTGATACCATTTTACGCTCGGTTAGAAGAAAAAATACTGCGTTTGGTGGCGTACAACTTTTATTTATTGGCGATTTGTTACAACTTCCTCCGGTTGTAAAAGATAACGAATGGAATATTTTAAAACAGTTTTACCATAGTCCTTTTTTCTTCGAATCATGTGCATTGAAAGAAAATCCACCTTTGTACATTGAATTAGAAAAAATTTACCGTCAATCCGATAATATCTTTATTGAGGTTTTAAATCATTTGCGAAACAACGAAGTAACGCATTCCGACATTACCTTGTTGAACACTTACTACAAACCCAATTTTGAACCTATAAAATCTGAAAACTACATTAAACTCACTACACATAATTATAAAGCAGACGAATTAAATAATTCTGAATTACAGAAGCTTTCGGAAAAATCATATTATTTTAAGGCTGATTTGTGGGGCGAGTTTAACGAAAATGCCTTTCCACTCGACGAAAAATTGGAATTACGTTTGGGGGCACAAATTATGTTTGTAAAAAACGATCCAACGGGTGCTCAACGTTTTTTTAATGGCAAAATAGGTGTTATTTCGTCCATTAGTAACGATGAAATTGAGGTTGAATTTGACGACAAAACAAAGCCTATTACTGTTGAAAAATATGAATGGAAAAATGTAAAATATAAAGTGAATGCCATCACCAATGAAATTGAAGAAAATATTGCTGGAACATTTACTCAATATCCTATAAAATTAGCTTGGGCTATTACAGTTCATAAAAGTCAAGGATTAACCTTTGACAAAGCAATTATCGATATTGAAAAAGCGTTTGCACCTGGTCAAGTTTATGTGGCATTATCAAGGTTAACTTCTTTAAATGGTTTGGTTTTGAGTTCTCCATTAAACATTAATAGTTTAAGAAATGACCAAACGGTTGAGGCATACAGTAAAACAAAATTAGACGAGACTACACTAAATCAATTTTTGATGAATGATTCAAAATCATTTATTCAACAAGAAATTTTAAATGGCTTTAATTTTGGAATTCTTTTGCAACAACTGAAATGGCATAGCGAAAGTTATACTAAAGAAAATGAAAAAAAATCGATCAAACAGCGGCATCGAAATTGGGCACTGGAATTGGTTAAAAATGTTGAACCCATTCTTAAAACGTCAGATAAATTCATGAATCAAATAAAAGCCATTATTTATTATCAAAAATATGACTATCAAAAACGACTTTTAGAGCGAGTTATTTCCGCTAAGGAATATTTTATCCCATTGTTAAAAGTTCAATCTAAAGTTGTTCAATCCAAGATTGAGGAAATTCAATCTCAAAAAAAAGCAAAAACCTATTTTAATGAATTGATGGAATTAGATGGTGTGTTTTATAAACAAATTCAGTTAATTCAACGTGCTGAAGCATTACTAAAATCAGCGATTTCGAACACTGAAATTAGTCGCGATAGCATTCGTTCTTCTAAAGAAAACACACAGCGATTAACGAAGGTCGAATCTATTTTAAATACACCATTAAAAAACGACGTAAAATCTAACGTTAAAAAGGAAAAAGTGGATACCAAAAAGTTAAGTTTTGATCTCTATAATCAGCACAAATCAATTGATGAAATAAGTAAAGAGCGAAATTTATCTAGTATCACTATCGAAAATCATTTAGCCTATTACGTTGGACTAGGATTGATTAACATCAAGAATTTTGTTGATGATGAAAAATTGGAACAAATTATTCAAGTTTCAAAGAAATTAGATACGTATTTGTTGGCAGAGATAAAGAACCACTTAAACGAAGATTTTTCGTATTCTGAAATCCGTTTTGCTATGGCTTATGTTCAAAACATGAATAAAACAAATTGAATTTTCGACGTAAACTTGTGGCAATGGATAAATTGAATACCCTTTTCAACTACATAAATTACCTTTTAAAGGCCAAAAATCAGCATGGTATCCATTCACCATTTGTATATGAATTATATAATAATGTAATTATTGATCAAACTCCTTACTATGTTTTTAGTGATATTGAATCGATTCGAGCAAAACTTTTGTTAACCGATTTAGAAATCGAAATTAACGATTTTGGCGCTGGTTCTAAAGTTAATTCAAGCAACAGAAGAAAAATTAAAAGCATTGCAAAAAATTCGTTAAAAAGTAAAAAGTATGCACAACTGTTGTTTAGATTGGTAAATCGATTTAAGCCAAAAAATGTGTTGGAACTCGGGACTAGTTTGGGCATTAGTGCCATGTATCTAGCATCGGTTAGCTCAAAAATACAAGTAACTACAATTGAGGGTTGCCCAAATATTGCTAAAGTGGCACAAATTAATTTCGATAAATTAGGATTAAAAAATATTAAGTTAATCAATCAAAATTTTGATGATTTTTTACCCAATTATTTGTATAAAATGACCTTGTTAGATATGGTTTTTTTTGATGGAAATCACACCAAAGAGGCTACACTAAAATATTTTGATTGGTGTGTAGAGAACGCTTTAATAAACAGCGTGTTTATTTTTGACGATATCTATTGGAGTAAAGGCATGAACGAAGCGTGGAACGAAATTATTAAACATCCAAAAATTACCACTACCATTGATTTATTTGCAGTGGGCATCGTTTTTTTTAATACAGATTTAAGCAAAGAGAATTTTGTGTTGAGGTACTAGTTTAGAAAGGATATCCAATTCCAAGGTTAAGGGTTGTTTTTTTGAGTTCTATTCTATAGGTTTTTGGGTCTTCTTTTGATGGATCTTTTAATGGAGTGGCAATATCAAACCTGAAAATAAAAAAGCTAAAGTCCAGTCGTAATCCAAAGCCAACACCAATGGCAATATCGTTATAAAAACGATTGAGATTAATTTCTGCATGAGGTCTTTGTGGGTCTTCTTTTAAAATCCAAATATTACCGGCATCAATAAAAAATGCTCCTTTAAAAAGCTTAGTAATATCAAATCGGTATTCAATGTTTGCTTCAATTTTTAATTCGCCAATCTGGTTTACCGTGTTTAGCAGCGAATCGGCCAATGACCCTGGACCTAGACTACGCGCTGGCCAAGCCCTAATGCCATTTGAACCACCTCCAAAATAACTTTTTTCGAAAGGTAATACATCTAAATTACCATAAGGAACACCAACACCTAAAGCCAATCTTTCTACTATCGAAGCCAATCTGGTTTGTTCATAAAATCGTAAATCAAATTCTGTTTTTAAGTATTCTGCATATCTTATTCCTGCAAAATTGTAACTATGGGTTGTTTCGTCTTTCGGAGCATTGGTTAAACGATTGTAGGAGGAAAGTAAGTTGCCAGATGTTTCAAAGTTAAAACGTAAGTATTGGTAATTTTTTATCCGATTTATATCTTGATTGTTCAAAATAAAACTATACTGTATGGCACTAATAAAGTGGTCGGAATACGAGCTTAATAAAAACGGATTGTTTTCAGCAATAATTTTGTTTTTAAAATCATCAGTTAAATTAAGTTTAACAAAAGAGATATTAAATGGAGTTATAAAGTGCTGTTTGTATTGTGACTCGTGCCACGAATATCCAAAGGTGCCTTGCATCAAATTTCTAGAATATTCGGGTCTTTGTTGAAAATTAAATGTTGAGGTAATTGTAGTCCTCGGGTTGGTACGTTTTGAAAAGTTTTGCATGTTAACTGGTAGTAAAAATCTTGGAAATTCTAAAGAAACCTCTGGACCGAATTCAAGGGTGTTGAATGGGGTTCCTAAAATTTCGTTTGCTGAAGTTGCCACGCCAACAACACGCTGTATTTCTACTCCTCCTTTTAATTTAATATTTAAAAATTCGCCTCCTCTAAAAATATTTTTGTTTTGATAGGCTACGTTACCCTCAACCCCTAAATCACCACCGGTATTAGTTCCAACACCTTCAAGTGTAATGGATTTTATTACCAGCGGAGTTAAGTAAATATTAGTAGTTAACTTATTTGAATCGGTTTCTTCATAAATTACAGCAATATTTTTAAATAATCGAAGTTCTGAGAGCTGTTTGTAAGTGTAATTCTGGTTTTGCAATGAATACTTTTCTTTTGGCTTAAAATTTAGCGTATGCGTTAGCATTTTAGGTTTAAACTTTAATTTATCAGCATAAATAATTGATGCATCATTAAAAATAAGGGTATCCATTAAGTGTGCTTTATCAATTTTAGATTTACTTCCTAAAAACAGATTAATTTCATTGATCCTATATGTTTCATGTGGCACATTAACATCACCTTTTTTATCTTGCAACAATTCAATTAACACATTCACATTGTGGTTGCCAATGGTAGTATCTATTTTGTATTTAATAAAGCTATTGGTAAAATAATAGTAGCCTTCGTTTTTCAATATTTTTTTTATGCGTTCACGTTCATTGTCTAACACATCTACATCAAAGTTTTTTCCTTTTTTAATCAGCGAATAATCTTTTTTTGCAAGCACATAGCTACTTAGTTTGGGGTCGTCAAATTGGTAATTAATGTCGTTTATAACATAAGCTGGACCACTGGTAATATTAAACGTTTGTTTTATTTTTTTCTTGTCAGTTTTTGTTGCTATAGTTACCTTGTTTTGAAAATAACCTTTGTTGTTTAAGTACAAATTCAATTGGCTTTGACTGCGGGTGCTTAGCAATGAATCATAGATAACTGGAGGCTCACCAATGTTTTTACGCATTTTACTATCCTCTTTGTTACTTAAAAAATTGTAAACACCCAAATGAAAGCGGAAAATACCGAGAATTTTTTTATTTGGTTTTTGTTTTATTATGTTATAAAGTTCTTCTTTGTCAACTTTAGTGTTGTTAATTTCTATGGTATTGGATTGAAGAAATTTTTCGTTGTCTTTAAGTGTTTTAGTCGGGTTACAACTAAAAAAAAGGATAGATAAACCAATTACACTTAAAAGTGGATATATGACTGGTGCTATTTTAAGGTCTCTAAAAATCAATTTTTATATTCTATAGAATTGATTATGTTTGCATTAATAAAAAATGCAAATTAACTATTATTAACTGTACGAAAATGCAAAAGTATTATAGAATATTAACTATTATATTAGTATTACTTGGAACTCATTTATATGCACAAGTAGAAGAACCTCTAAACAATAAAAAGGCCAAAGAACTTTTAGATAGAGCTGAATTAGATTTTGAAGATCAAAAATACCTTGATGCACTGGATAAATTCAAACAGTTGTATGAATATAAGCCATCCGATGTTTACTACAAATTAATGATGGGGATTTGTTATGGCTATAGCCCAAATGAAAAGTCAAAATCGATCGAAATTATTGAACAAGTAAAAATTACTAATCCAGAATACAATTTGGTTAATTTTTATCTTGGAAAATCATACGCGGTTAACTATGAATTTGAAAAAGCATTAGAATTTTTCAATATGTTTTTAACTAGAAGTCAACCTGGAGAAGAGGAAGAACAATCTACAGCTCAGAAAATGATTCAAAACTGTAAAAATGCTATAGAAATATTGAGCGATACCATTAAGGAAAATATAGTTGAAAATGTACAAGCGCCAATTAACTCTCAATATGCTGAATATGTACCTGTTATTTCTGCAGATGAGTCGGTAATGATTTTTACTTATCGAGGAATTAGAAGCAAAGGTGCCGATAAACTTCCTGTTTCCTTGAATTCTGAATCGTATACCGAAGATGTCTTTATTTCATACCATAAAAATGGCGAATGGACCGAACCTGTTAGCATTGGAGATAACATTAATACCGATGGCCATGATGCTGCTATCGCTCTTTCTGTAGATGGACAAACACTTTTTATCTATAAAAGTGAAAACAACAATAATGGAGATATTTATGTAAGTAAATTACAAGGTAAAAATTGGTCAAAACCACTTGCCGTTAGTGGTGATGTAAATAGAAAAGACAGCTGGGAAGGAAGTGCCAGTTTATCTGCTAATGGTAAAGTGTTGTACTTTGCGAGTGACCGAGAAGGGGGTATTGGTGGTAGAGATTTGTATAAAGCCGAATTACAAAGTGATGGAAGTTGGGGAAATATTCAAAATTTAGGCACTAAAATCAATACGATTTATAATGATGATGCTCCTTTTATTCATCCTGATAGTAGAACCTTCTATTTTAGCTCAGAAGGTCATACCAGTATTGGTGGCTATGATATATTCTCTTCAAAAATTGATGATGTTGGAAATTTTGAAGAACCTATTAACATGGGCTATCCAATAAATACGGTAAATGACGATAGGTATTTTGTATTGGCTGCTGATGGAAAAACAGGTTATTATTCAGGTGGTGGCGAAAAGAGTATCGGAGAACAAGATATTTTTAGAATCATTGCTGGTAAAGTTGAGAAACCCGTATTGGCCTTGTTAATAGGAAATGTATATTTCAATGATGTTCCTATTGGGTCGTTAATGAGTTTATTTAAAGGCGATGAAGCAGAATTGGAAGGTACGTTTAAATCGAATGATGAAACAGGAAAATATGTGATGGCTTTAACCCCTGGAAGATACGAAATTGAAGTAGAATTGGAATCCGGACAAATTGTAAGAGACTCTATTAATCTTGGTGAAATTAAAGAATATGTTGAACTGTATAAAGATTTTAGAATTTACAGTGATTCTAATTTAATTGCAAAAAACAATGTTACACTTCAAGATGCGCTTAATAAAACCTTAAGTGGGGAACCCAAAACCATCGATACCTTGTTTACTGAAAATGTAGGCAAACCTAAAGATGTTAAACAATTAGAACCAGGAAGAACATTTGTATTAAAAAATATTTATTACGATTTTGACAAAGCTACGTTAAGACCAGAATCAACTGTAGAATTGGATAGATTGGTGGTTATTTTAAACGAAAATCCAACCATCAAAGTAGAAATATCTAGCCACACCGATACACGTGGTAACGATGCATACAACCAAAATCTGTCTCAAAAACGTGCACAATCCGTAGTAGACTATTTAACTAAAAAAGGCATTAAAAAGGATAGATTCAAAGCTGTGGGTAGAGGAGAAACCATGCCAGTTGAAGATTGTACAAAATATCCTGAATGTGGACCAACTAGAAACGACGAGTGTGAGTGTTATCAAAAGAACAGAAGAACAGAGTTTAAAGTTCTTGGTAACTAATCGTTTGTCCTTTGCTTTTTAGAAATAACAATTGAAAAGTGCTAAGCATTAATCAAAAAAAATACATCCATTCATTGCAACAAAAAAAGTATCGTAATCAATACGGTGCTTTTATTGTTGAAGGAGAAAAAATGGTCAATGAATTAATTCAAACGAATTTTGAAATTGAATCTATTTTTGTGGTTAAAGGATATTCAGTAGCTTTTGAAGGTTATGTTGAAATTTCCGAAAAGGAAATGAAATCAATTTCATCATTAACTACTCCAAGTAGATATTTGGCGGTGGTAAAACAAAAATTAACTTCAATAAGTACCCCTTTTAAAAACTTAACACTTATTTTAGACAACATTAAAGATCCAGGCAATTTAGGAACTATTATTCGCACCGCGGATTGGTTTGGGGTTCAAAATATTATCTGCTCAAATGAGTGTGTCGACTGTTTTAATCCTAAGGTAGTTCAAGCCACAATGGGTTCAATTTTTAGACTGAATATTATTTATACGGATTTAGTTGAATTTTTGTCAGCAAAGAATACACTGCCAGTTTATGGAGCTTTGTTAGTTGGTGAGAATATTTACGAAAAGCCAATTAGCGGTAATGACGTTGTAATACTTATCGGAAGTGAATCATTTGGAATTAGCAATAATTTAATACCATTTGTAAATCAGCGTGTAAAAATTCCAAGTTTTGGTAAAGCAGAATCATTAAACGTGGCAGTGGCTACCGGAATATTGTGTTCAGCGTATCAGCAGCATTTAAATCATTAATATTTCGATTGGTAATTAGTAATTTATTTCCAACCAACAAATCATTTTCTGATGCAATAATTGCATATTCACCATTTTGGAGGAGTTCGTTTAAGGTCTCACTCTTTAAAATTCCATGATCTTCTTTAATATTTAGTTTGGCAAAATATTCAATGTTGGATTTATTTTTTAAAACAACTAAAACATTCAAAGCATCATACTTTACCAATTTTTTATTTAATTCTTGTTGTTTTGGTTTTTTTACAGCTATCGTTTCACTATAGAAATAAGTATTATTGGTAGTGATGTAACGAATTCGATAAAACGAGGTGTTTTCATAAGGATTATGGTCGATTTCAAGAAAATTATTTGGAGAATTAGTCCCATTCTTGATTTTTAACATTTCTCGAAACGAATTTCCATTTTTAGACTTCTCAATAACGTAGAATTTAATGTTGGTACAATCAGAATAACTCCAAGTAATTTCAACCCTATTTTCATTAAAAATGGCCTCTACTTGCGCCGTAAGATTTGAAGCAAGTATAAGTTGTAATGATAATATGATTAAAGCAATACGCACTTTTTAGTTAGTTTAATTTTATACACTACGAAAGTAAAGATTTACTGAGAATTCCCAAAGAGTGGTAATACCCATTTTTTTTATAGTAGTAACACTGTCATAATAAACGTAAAGAATGCTAATATTTCAGTCAAAATGTCATAAATATGAAGTTGGTATGGGCTTTGAAAGGGAAGATGGGTGGTTAAGAATTAAATATTTTATAATTCATTGAATAGTAAACATTAACAAAAAAATTAAAAAAATGGCAAAAGGAAAAATTAAAGTACAAACAGAAAACATCTTTCCAATCATTAAAAAGTTCTTATACTCTGATCACGAGATTTTTTTAAGGGAACTTATTGCAAATGCAACCGATGCAACAAAAAAACTTCATGCATTGTCTTCTCTTGGCGAATTTAAAGGAGATATGGGTAATGATACCATAGAAATAGTTTTAGACAAAAAAGCCAAAACCCTTACGGTTAAAGATAAAGGTATTGGTATGAGTGAAGAGGAAATAAAAAAATACATTAATCAAATTGCATTTTCTGGTGCAGAGGAATTTGTAAATAAATTTAAAGATAAGGCTGAAACAGGAAATATCATTGGCAAATTTGGTTTAGGTTTTTACTCCTCCTTTATGGTTTCCGAGCGAGTGGAAATCTTATCAAAAAACTATAAAAATGAACCAGCTGTACTTTGGGAGTGCGATGGAAGTCCTGAATACACCATTAAAGAAGCTGTAAAAGCCGAAAGAGGAACAGATATTATTCTTCATATTGCTGAGGATTCATCCGAGTTTATAGAGGAAAGTAGAATTAAAACCTTGTTAGAGAAATATTGCAAATTTATGCCCGTTTCAATAAAATTTGGTACAAAAACTGAATATGTTGATAATGCAAAAGGCAAAAAGGATAAAGACGGTAATATTGAAAAAGTGGCAACTCAAGTCGACAATATTGTTAACAATCCTTCTCCTGCTTGGACTAAAACACCAGCAAATTTAACCGACGATGACTACAAAAACTTTTACCGTGAATTATATCCGTTTAGTTTTGAAGAATCATTATTTCACATTCATTTAAACGTAGATTATCCATTTAATTTAACAGGAATTTTATACTTCCCAAAAATTAAACCGAACATGGAGGTTCAAAAGGATAAAATTCAATTGTATTCTCGGCAAGTATTTATAACCGATTCAATTGAAGGAATCGTTCCTGACTTTTTAACACTTTTACATGGGGTAATTGACTCTCCCGATATTCCATTAAACGTTTCTCGTTCGTATTTACAAAGCGATGGAAATGTGAAAAAAATATCCAGTCACATTACCAAAAAAGTAGCTGACAAATTAGAAGAATTATTTAAAAAAGACCGTGAGGATTTTGAAAAGAAATGGGACGATATTAAAATTTTTATCGAATACGGAATGCTATCTGACGAAAAGTTTAATGAAAGAGCCCAAAAATTTGCCTTGTACAAAAACACTGATGGTAAATATTACACGTTAGACGAACTTACTGAAAAATTAAAACCATTACAAACTGATAAAGATGGTAAATTGGTAGTGCTTTATACCAACGATGTGGAGATACATTATCCTTATATTCAAACCGCTAAAGATAAGGGGTATGAGGTTATTATTTTAGATTCGCCACTTTCATCCCATTTGTTAGGAAGACTGGAACAACAAGTTGAAAAATCAACTTTTACAAGGGTAGATTCTGATACCATTGACAAGATGATAAATAAAGATGAGCAAATTCCATCTAAATTAACTGATAAGGAAAAAGAAACCTTAAAACCAGTTATTGAAGAAGCTATTTCAAAAGACAAGTTCACTATTCAGTTTGAAAGCATGAACGAAACCGACCAACCCATGACTATCATTCAACCAGAATTTATTAGACGAATGAAAGAAATGAGTAAACTTAGTGGAGGAGGTATGATGGGAGCATTTCCAGAATCCTACAACCTTGTGGTTAATGTTAATCATCCATTAATTTCTAAAATGTTGAAAGAAAAAGATTCCAACAAACAAATGGAAATTGCTAAACAAACGGCCGATTTAGCTTTGTTGTCACAAAACATGTTAAAAGGCGAAGAATTAACTAATTTTATCAAACGAAGTATACAATTAATTTAACAAATATTAAACTAAAAATAGAAAATGAAAAAATCATGGATAGTACTGGGAGTAGTTTTATTGCTAGTCCTTTTAATGGTGTTCTCAATAATGGGTTCATACAACAATATGGTAACTAAAGACGAGGCAGTTTCTGGGGCATGGTCGCAAGTAGAAAACGTATATCAACGTAGAGCCGACCTTATTCCAAATTTAGTAAACACGGTTAAAGGTTACGCTGCTCACGAAAGAGAAACGCTTGAAGGGGTAGTTAATGCTCGTGCAAAAGCAACAAGTACTACAATTGATCCTACAAAATTGAATGCTGAATCAATCAAACAATTTGCAGCCGCACAAGACGGATTAAGTTCTGCATTATCTAAATTAATGGTCGTAGTGGAGCGTTATCCTGATTTAAAAGCGAACCAAAACTTTTTGGAATTACAAGCTCAATTAGAGGGTACAGAAAATAGAATTACCGTTGAACGTCAAAAATTTAACGATACTGCAAAAGATTACAATACGTATATCAGAAAATTCCCACGTAACATTTATGCAGGAATGTTCAATTTCGATAAAAAAGATTATTTCGAAGCTACTGCTGGTGCAGAAAAAGCTCCTGAAGTACAATTTTAATAGTACTAATTTGCTAAAAGTTGGGAGTTGTAAGTATGGTTACTTTCAACTTCCGACTTTTAACTTTTAACTTAGTTTATGTCAAAACAGATTTTAACTGAACATCAAAAAAAACAAGTCGTTGAAGCCATTGGTCAAGCTGAAAATAACACATCAGGTGAAATTCGAGTGCATATTGATAAAAAATGCAAAGGAGATGTCTTAGACCGAGCTGCCTTTATTTTTGACACGTTGAATATGCAAAAAACAGCTCAACGAAATGGTGTGCTTATTTATTTAGCCACAGAAGATAGACAATTTGCCATATTAGGTGATGCGGGAATTAATCAAAAAGTGCCCGTTGATTTTTGGGATAGTACCAAAGATTTAATGATTAGTTATTTTAAACAAGGTAACTTTACGGAAGGCTTATCAAAAGGAATATTATTAGCTGGCGAACAACTTAAGAAACATTTTCCTCATCAAAAAGATGATAAAAATGAATTAGGTGATGATATTTCTTTCGGAAATTAATTCGCATTTATAATTTTGAATATCGTTATTATTACCTATTAATTCTATAAAATCAGTTCCAATGAGACCATTCTATTTACTCCTTATTTTTTTCGTTGCTTCAATCAATTTATTGGCTCAAGATTGTTTGTTGGATAAACCTGCAAAGCAAGATTTAGTGCAAGATTATGCCAATATTCTTAGCGATGAGGACGAAGCATTTTTACGACAAAAATTAACGGCATTCAATGATAGCACCTCAACTCAAATTATGGTTGTTACCGTTACTGATTTATGTGGCTACGATAAGGCTGATTTTACTTACACGCTAGGTGAACGATGGGGGGTTGGTCAAAAAGGAAAAAACAATGGTATTGTATTAATGGTAAAACCTAAAGAGATTAATGGGCATGGCGATGCATTTATTGCTCCTGGATATGGCTTGGAGGGTGTTGTCCCCGATGCTATTGCTAAAAGAATTGTTGACCAAGAAATGATACCCGCATTTAAATCGAAAAACTATTCAGGAGGAATAGAAAAGGCAGTGGGGATATTGATGAGCTTAACTTCTGGGGAATTTACAGTCGATCAATATGCTAAACCTGATTTTACAAAATTTATTTTTCCAGTAATTTTTCTTGTCATAATCTTCTTTTTTGTCGTTGTTTCAACGGCTAAAAAAGCCAAAGATTATTCCATTGGGCATAATATTCCTTTTTGGACCGCTTTTATGCTAATGAATAATACTGGTAGAGGTGGCCATGGTGGCTCTTGGGGTAATTTCAATTCGGGTGGAGGCAGTTTTGGTGGCGGAGGATTTGGCGGATTTGGTGGAGGTAGTTTCGGAGGTGGTGGCGCAGGAGGAAGTTGGTAAAATGCAAATGAATAATGGTTATATTTGTTATCCTAACTATTCAACATGTATAATAAACTAGTCATATATTTTTTTCTCATTGCGTTAGTATTTTTTTCGTGTGCAAAAAATGATAACAGTGTGCCTTCTTCACCAGCAGGTAATGGGCATGGAACAGTGCCCACAACAACACCAACCAATTTTATTTATACTGGAACAATGAACGTGGATAAATACGATTCTTCATGGGTTCATATCGAAACCTATCAAAGTTTAGATGTCAATTCTAAAATAGTTGGAACAAATCCATCCTACATACTTTCAACCACATTTAATGCAACATCGTTGAAAGGAGCTGTAAATAATTCGATACCAGTTAATATTCCTAGCAATTATTTTTATGAATATGTTGGTGGAGTAGGATTATTTGTTGATGGTGTAATGAATGGTTACAATACCAGAGACACATTATACTATCATGTGCTTTATAAAGATTTGTCGAATAACAATAAAATATTTCTAGATTATTCAGGAAAACTAACCAGTAGTTTTTAGCCAATTTTCGTTTATCATTTTAAAATTTCTTTTTCTATTTTTGAATGACAATACTTAAAAAAATTAAGTATTAATACTATTTATTTTTTGAGTTTAGTTTATTAGATTTGAAAGATAAATTTAAATGATGGAGAAATATTCAAATCTTAGAAAAGGGTCAAAGATTGTAGGTTATGAATGTGGATTCGATTATATTAACGTGTGGTTTGAGCATAAAGATGAGCCTCTTACCTATAGTTATAACGATGTAGGTGTAGATCATGTTAACACTATGAAAAAATTAGCCGCAGAAGGTCATGGACTACACCGTTATATTAAAAGAAATGTCGATGAAATGGTTGTGAATATCAACTATTAATAAATAATACAATCGTTATCTTACTTGATTAAAACTAATATTCAAATTCTTTTCAAAATGTCGTAATTGTTTCATTTCAAAAGTGGTTACAATGCATAGCGAAATCCCAATTTTTCCTGCTCTTGCCGTTCTACCGCTTCTATGTGTGTAGTATTCATCTTGATCGGGTAATTGATAATGCACCACATAAGAAAGACCTTCAACATCGATTCCTCTTGCAGCAATATCCGTGGCAACTAACAGTTGAACGGATTCGTTTTTGAAAGCGCGCATGGCTTTATCTCGTTCTTTTTGCAATAAATCGCCATGGATGGCATCAGCAGCAATGTTTTTAGCAATTAGTTGTTTTACTAATTTTTGTGTGGCCACCTTTGTTTTACAAAAAACAATTCCCCTATTTTTATGTTGCGATTTTAAAAAATGGAGTAACATTTGAAGTTTTTCTGCCTCATCACAAATTACATATTGGTGATCGATATTTTTATTAACTACATTACCTGAGTTCACCTCAATTCTGTGCGCATTTTCAGCCATGTGGTCGTTAATAATTTGTTGAATACCTACAGGCATTGTTGCTGAAAATAGCCATTTTTGTTCTGCACTATGCAAAAAGCTTAAAATCTCATCTAATTCTTTTTTAAATCCCATACTTAGCATTTCGTCGGCTTCATCTAAAATAATGGTTTTTACGTGTCTTAAATCTACTGCTTTACGTTTTACTAAGTCAATTAATCTACCGGGAGTTGCTACAACAATCTGTGTTGGCCTTTTTAATGCACTAATTTGTATTTCAATGGGTTGACCACCATAAACAGCTTCAGTAAAAATTTTGTCAGCGTATTTGGTAAATTTAAAAAGTTGTTTAGCCACTTGTTGCCCTAGTTCTCTTGTAGGGCAAAGGATTAATCCTTGTACTTTTTGCAATTTTGGGTCAATGCTTTGTAGTAAAGGCAAACCGTAAGCTGCGGTTTTACCAGTACCGGTCTGAGCTTGTCCAACTAAATCGATTTTTTTAGATAACAATAACGGAATTACTTGTATTTGGATATCGGTAGGTGTGATTATCCCTAGTTCAGATAATCCTTTGATATAGTCGGGTTTAACACCCAAATTGTTGAAACTTTGCAAAAGAATAGATTGTTTATTGTTTGGTAAAAGTAGGTATAATTTATTGGATGTAAAATGCAACTAGTAAGAAGTTAGTCAGATTCATAATTTGATGGTTTGTTGAAAAAAAATAATTACTTTATTCAAAACTTATTGGCTTATACTGTTTTGCATGGTTAATTTTGCACAACCCCAAAAAATATGATATGCAATCAAACGCAATAAAAGAAACTAAATTTAATTTTCCAGGACAAAAAAGTCTTTATAAAGGTAAAGTTAGGGATGTGTACAACATTAATGATGAATTGATGGTTATGGTTGTTTCAGACCGTATTTCGGCATTTGATGTGGTTTTACCTAAAGCTATCCCTTATAAAGGACAAGTGTTAAATCAAATTGCTGCTAAGTTTTTGAAAGCTACAGAAGATATTGTCCCCAACTGGGTTATTGAAGTTGCTGATCCAAGTGTAACTATTGGACGAAAATGCGATCCTTTTAAGGTGGAAATGGTTATAAGAGGGTATTTATCTGGTCATGCTTGGCGTGAATATAGTGCTGGAAAAAGAGTGTTATGTGGTGTTGCTATGCCAAACGGAATGAAGGAAAATGACAAGTTTAGTCAACCTATAATAACACCAACTACAAAAGCAAGTGTTGGTCATGATGAGGATATTTCTAGAGAGGAAATCTTAAAGCAAGGTATTGTTTCGGAAGCAGACTATTTAAAATTGGAAGATTATACGCGTAAAATCTTTCAAAGAGGTACAGAAATTGCCAAAAAAATGGGGCTAATTCTGGTGGATACAAAATATGAGTTCGGAAAAATTGGCGATAAAATTTATTTAATTGACGAAATTCATACACCTGATTCCTCACGTTATTTCTATAAAGACGGTTATGCTGAAAGACAAGCGAAAGGCGAAAAACAAAAACAACTTTCAAAAGAATTTGTTCGTGAATGGTTAATTGAAAATGGTTTTCAAGGTAAAGATGGACAAAAAGTTCCTGAAATGACGAATGATTTTATTAATCAAATTTCTAATCGCTATATTGAACTATACGAAAACATTACTGGCGACAAGTTTATAAAATCGGATGTGAGCGATGTGTTGAAAAGAGTGGAGAAAAATGTAACTAAAGCTATTACAGCTTTGGTATAAAATTTATTACAATTAAATATGTAAAAAAAGAGTGAAGAACTGCTTCACTCTTTTTTTTTAGCCTTTTTATTCGATTAGTTTAAATTTTAACGGTAATTCACCATTACTTAATAAATTGACTAACAATTTGGCTTCGTCTATGGAGAAACTTCCGGTAATAGTGCATTGACCATTTTCAATTACTGACATTATTTTTGGTGCAGCAAAAACGAAATCGTTTGTTACTATTACTATTGATTTTCCAATATTATTTTCAGAAACTTTTTTCCAAATAGCACTACCTTCTTGATTAAAATTTAGCTGAATTGTTGTTGTATTGGTGGAATCGACAAATGCATTTGATTTATCGATGTGATGGTGATTTAAAACAGAAGATTTTTTTAATAGATACAACAACCAATATTCCGTTTCTTGAGCTGAATATTTGCTCCATGTGTATTTTATGTCATCATCAGGATTAGCAGCAATGGCTTTAGATAAATAATCGTCAACTTTAGCTTTATTAATTGTTTTGCAGTATCCCAATGTAGCTTCTGAGCTAATTATCTTGTTTTGACGAACACTTGCAGGAATGTTTAAAATTGAAAATAGTTTGTCTTCAAAGCCTAATTTGTCAATTTTTTCTTTCCTTTCAATGGTTTCATATAACTGAATATCGCCTAATGAGGTTAGCAAGTCTTTTGTTAGCAGAAAGTCGTTGTCGTTATCAAAAGTTACCTTGATTTGAGTGCCTGTTTTTAGTACTTCAATTTTGTATTTTTCAACGCCCATTTTAGTCAACCGATTTTCAATAATTTTTGCCGACTGATTTATTTTTGCAGCATCTGGACTAGTTTCTAAACATTGAAGCGTGACCTCTTTTTTTGTTGTTTTAGGAGTTGATTTTGGAATAGCTGATAATAGCGTAATTGTAGCAATTGCGGCTATTAAATAATAAGTTATTGATTTCATAGCAAATGGTTTACAATACCTAACGACCGAAAGTAATCAAAAATATTGAAACTTATGCTAAAATAGTGCCATAATAACGAATAGGGGTAAGGAAAAAATAAAGTTCAGTTAAAAATGAAATTTTTCAAATATGATATTTCGTTGTCCGAAATTAGTTTTATCAGTTTGTTGTTTTCGGTTAATTCAATTTTTGAATAATTGATAGGGATAACTATTTCATTTTTGATAGTTATTATACCGAAAGATTCATTTTCTTTTGCGACAAAATAATTTGATTTAAATCGGTTTAAACCAGAATATATTGCGGGAATAATAAAGTTGCCTTTTTCATTAATAATTCCATATAATCCATTTGTTTTAACAATAGCAATTCCATTAGTAAATTCGTTGGTTTCTTCAAAATTATAAGTAATTTTTAGTTTTGCTTGATAGTCGCAATAGCCCCATTTTCCATTACGTTTAACAGCTATTAAATTTTTGGATACAGAGCCTACATCTTCAAATAAGGCAGGTAAAAACTTTTGACCAAGAGAGTCAATCAATCCTATTTTACCATTTATTGAAATTCGGGCATAGCCTTTTTCGTTAAACAATGCCCAATTTATAACGCCGTCACTTGTTTCATTTGTAATAGGAATAACTATAGTTCCAAACTTATCAACGTATCCATAAAAATCGTTTTTCACAATCAATGATCTACCATTTTTTAATTCTGAAATATGATGGTAGATAGTTGGTAAAATGGTATCTCCTTTTGAATTGATTAAGCCATAAAGTTCATTTTGAGTTACACGAATAAAATTAATGTTAGTTAAATCAATCCAGTCGTAAGTGGGTTTAACAATGTAATATAGGTTGGAGTCTATTATTCCAAATTTTTCATTTTTTTTTACGTAGGCAATTCCGTTTTGGAAATCTCCAACTGCATCAAAATCTAATCCAACTTTTAGGTTACCCAATCGGTCAATAAAACCAAATTTGTCATCTAATTCAACCGAAATATATGGACTACTAATATCCCCAATTTCATCATAAATTGTAGGTACTAGCTCTTCTCCAACGCGATTAATAATTCCAAATTTTTGGTCCTTTGCAACTATTGCCATTCCATTTTTAAATAGGTCGGCATCATCATAATTAAATGGAATAACTACTTCTCTAGATTTGCTTATATAACCCGATTTGTTGTTTTGTATCGCTACGGCAACACCTTCACTAAAATTGCTTACCCATTGGTATATTGGAGGTATAACCACTTCAAGGCTGTCGTTGATAAATCCCCACAAATTATTTTTTTGAAAAGGATAGAAATTGGTATTTGATAGTAAATAGTCTTGTTTTAATTCGTTTTTAAATGGATAATTGGGGTAATTGTTTACAAATTCATTAATTTTTTCTGGAGTATGCACAAGTGTTGATAAATTGTACAACAATCTCCACGCAGTTTTTATGTATGGATTGTCGGGGTACGTTTTTATAAAATGTTGAAATGAGGCAATGGTTTTATTGTGTGTAGAAATATCGTAAACATGTTGATAAGCGTTATTTACATAGGGATTGTGTGGGTAATCATTGATGAAACGAAGGTTATTTTCTATGGTGTTAATTTCAGTGTATTCTTCGAATAATCGCTTATCGTAATTTTTTATGGCATCATTTATTTGAACGGCATCTGGATAAGTTGCTATAAATGCTTTATACGATTTTGAAGAATTTTCGTTTTCAGCAATTTTATAAGCCAGTTTGTTTCTAATTTCAATGGCATCTTCCAATTGAATGGAATAGCAATTTTTATCAATAAAATAAGAGTACGATTCGACGGTATTAATTTCTTTTGCAAGATTGAAACAGCTTTCATCAATTTTTAATACTTGAGCATAAATGGCCAGTGAATCAACTTTAATGTCTAAAAGTTTTATTTTTTGTTTTGAATTAAGTTTTTCAAATGTAAATGCACTTTTGTTGATATAAAATAGAGCAGAATCAAGGTTGTAAAAGGGATTGTTATTTAATGAATAAATAATACTTAAACCAAAAGCTGATGCAGGAGTTTGTTTCTTTAATCCTTTTTCAAATATTTTCTTTGCTTTAAAATAATCATGAATTGATAACGCTTCAAAACCTTTGGTTAAGTTTGCGGCCATAAAACTGCTGGAACACAGCATTAAAAGCAATAGTAAGTATTTGGTTTTGTTTAACATGTAACAACTTTATGCCTAAAATAATCGTAAAAAGTAATAAATTGATTTTTCACACCTTATTTCGAACACAAAAGTACTTTTATTAAACAAATACCGAATGCTAAAATCAATTTCATATACCCTATTTGTTGCAATTGTTCTTTTTTTAAGCAGTTGTGCTGGGGATGATAGGGTTGAGCCAATTTACAGAGATTTCGATACCATACAATCTGAAGGCACATTAAAAGCATTGCTTAATTTTTCTTCAACTAGTTATTTTATTTACAAGGGAATTCCACAAGGTTTTGAATATGAACTACTAAGTAATTATGCCGATTTTATTGGGGTTAGCTTACAAGTTATTCCAATAAATAGTATGGATAGCATTTTTATTGAATTGAATCAAGGTAAAGCCGATATTGTTGCGGCTAATTTAACCGTTACAGAAGATAGAAAGGAAGAGGTTAGTTTTTCCAAACCTATATTGGTTACTCAACAAGTGTTGATACAACGTAAACCTGATAATTGGAAAAAGCTAAAAAAGAAGGAACTGGAGGCTAAAATGGTTCGTTCTATCCACGAATTGGCTGGAAAAAAAATATATGTGCGTGAAAAATCATCCTTTTATGAGGAGTTAAAACGTACTTCCAAAGAAATTAATCAACCAATTGATGTTGTGCTAGTTTCAGGTGATGTAACTACAGAAGAATTGATTGAACAAGTTGCAAACAAAGAAATAGATTATACGATTGCCGATAAAAATATTGCTGACGTTAATGAATGGTATTATCCCAATATTGATTCAAAATTAGTAATAAAAGGACATCAAGATATTGCTGTGGCAGTAAGAAGTAATTCAGACAGTTTGCTTAAATCCATTAATCATTGGTTGATTGATTTTCAAAAATCACGAAAGTTCAAATCTATTTATATCAAGTATTTTATGAATCAAAATTTAGTGCAACATCGTGTTAAGGATAAATATTATACGTTATCGTCAGGGGTTATATCTCCTTATGATGAATTAATTAAAAAACATGCAAAGGCAATTCATTGGGATTGGGAATTATTTGCAGCATTAATATTCCAAGAATCGCATTTTAACAATGGAGCAGTTGGATGGGGAAATTCGTTTGGGTTAATGCAATTTATGCCTGAAACTGGAGCTAAATTTGGGGTAGATATAAGCTCTGATCCTGAACAAAATATTATTGCTGGAACAAAATATATTCGTCGATTGGATGAAATTTGGCAAGCAGATATTGTTGATACCATTGAACGAATTCCTTTTGTTTTAGCAAGTTATAATGCTGGTGCAGGTCATATTATTGATGCGCAGCTTTTGGCAAAGAAGTATGGGAAAAATCCACAGTCATGGAAAGAGGTGAGTTATTTTTTACTCAACAAATCTAAACCCAAATATTATAAAGACCCCATAGTTAAACATGGTTATTGCAAGGGCTTTATTGCTTACGATTATGTAGAAGAAATTCTAGATCGTTATCATCATTATAAAAATATGATGGAACAAGAAAAGAAAAAAAGTAAATAAGTTAACTCGTAGTGCATTTGATAAAAAATTTGTCCATTCGAGTGAATTTCACGATTGAAATGAGTGAAATTTGTATCGAGAATTCAAATTTTTAGAATAAAAAGTGTTTTCTCGATACTTTTTCTTTCAGAAAAAACTCGAAATGACACTTTTTTATTGAAAACTAAGCCCAAATGCACTATGGATTAAGTTACTTTTTCAATTCTGCCAACATCATTTCTCTAATATTTTTAACTGGTGCAGAACCATAGCTAAGAAATTTTTCGTGAAAGGCTTTTAAGTTAAACTTGTCACCAAGTAAAGTTTTGTATTCTTCTCTAAACTCATAAATTTCTTTAAAACCTGTGTAATAACTGCACAATTGAACTTGGGTTAACGTTACTCTATTCCATTTTCCTTCGGCTTCTGCTTGTTGTTGAAACGCTTCATTTACCAACAAATTCATGGCTTCGTCTTTAGAAAAATTGTTTACATGAACACTGTAGTCTAATATGGTGTTGCAAACGGTTCTTAAGTTCCATTTGTAATACATTAACCACATTTCTGGTTCGTTGTTTCCATAACCATTTTCTAGCATCATTAATTCAGAATAAACTGCCCAACCTTCTACCATTGTTCCATTTCCTAAAATTGATTTTATTAAACTTGGTGATTGATTGCTATATACCAATTGAGTATAATGTCCAGGAATTGCTTCATGAATGCTTAATATTTGTAAAATGTAATAGTTGTATTCTCTTAAATAACTTTCTGATTTTTCTTTTGGCCAGCCTTCTAAACTTCCCACATTGTAATAAGTGTTTGCATTTTTATCGTATGGACCAGGCGATGATATTGAAGCTCCTGCAACACCAGCCATATATGCTGGTTCTTTTCTTACTACAAGTGGTTTTGACGGGTCAATATAAATTAAGTTTTTTTCTTTTATAAAATTAACTAATACTGGAATTTGAGTATCGATGGCAGTTTGAAATGAATCTGGTTGAACGTGTTTAGCAGATAGCTCATCAATCATCATTTTTATGGCAACCAACGTATCGTTTGGCATAGGTTGGTTAAAATAGTTGCTCCAAATATTTTTAGTGATTTTAGCCATTTTAACATGAAGTTCTGCCTTGCTTTTAAGTGCTTTTTGGTAAATTTCTTCAACTGTATTTTTTGATTGAATGTCGAATTCGAATTTTTTAGCATAAAGTTCTTTTCCTAGTCTAAAACTTCTTGGAGTATCATTTTTTAAATTTTTCAACCAATCGGCATAATCTTTTATTGCTGCAATTGTTTTATCTGCTCTTTTGTAAATTTTGGCCTTAGTATTTTCGCTTAATGTCGATTTATTCATTGCATTCTCTAACTCCGTTTCAAAAACTGAAATCCCACCAATATTTTGGTCAATAGCCAATTGCGTATGTTCTAACGTTGGATTTTTTATATTTTGTTTAGCAGCTTCAAAATAAGCAGGCACATTTTCCATTCGTTTATAGAAAATATCCAATCGATTATTTAAACTATCAAACTCCGTATTTAAAATAGTTGAAAACGATTCAGAAATATTATAAATTGAAGGATTCCATTCGTATGATTTCATTTCATTGATTGACCAAACATTGCCATTCAATAAATTTTCAATTAAATAATAATCAGTTTTATTGTTGTCAGAAAGTGCTTCAATATTGAACGTTTTTAAAAATTTTAAATGTTCATTTGCAAATACCAATTCCTCCTTTCGGTTTGATTCGTTTGGAATTTCAAGTACAGCATCATATTTATGATATCCAGCACTAATAGCCCAGTCAGGATATGTTTTCCAAAGATGTTCAATAAATGAATCTTTGTATAGGTTAAACGAATTATTTTGATCAACAACAGGTGCTTTTTTATCATTTTTACAAGCGAATAACACCACAATTAGGAATAATCCAACAATTTTTTTCATAAATTTATTTATTTTAGAAAGAATATAACGAAATTACTTTTTTAAATCTTTCGTACGCTTAATTCTGTAACTTTATACTACACTATTATTATCTAAATTATATGCATAAAAGGCTACTAGTGTTATTGCTAATTGTTGCTAATGGATTATTTGCTCAGCACTCTAAAATTAATTTTCAACTAAAAAATGCAATTAGTAAAGCTAAACAAGGCGAAATGATAGCGCTTTTTGTTCATGGTGATGTTGCAAAAATAAAACAAGAAGTGTTGACCTTGGGGGGGATTACAAAGCTCAGTGGTAAAGATGTGATTCAAGTGGAAATTCCTAGTTCTAACATTGAAACATTTTCTCAACGACCATTTGTAAATTCAATTGAGTTTAGTTTTTATAAAGGAGAGTTTCTAAACGATACCATGATAATTAATAATAATGTAGTTCCAGTTCATCAAGGTATGATGCCTTTAACTCAGGGCTATACTGGTAAAAATGTTATTTTAGGTTTTATTGATTCTGGAATTGATATTTTTCACCCGGATTTTTTAGATAGTTTAGGAAATACTCGAGTGTTAGAAATTTGGGATCAATATTCTCCTGATAACGGTTCAAGTCCTTTTGGTTATGGGCAGATTTGGGACTCCGCCTCAATTAATAATGGTATTTGTACACATCTTGATCATAATTCTGTTGGACATGGTACTCAAGTCGTAGGTATAGCTGCTGGAAATGGAAGAGCAGTAAACAATTATACAGGGGTTGCTCCAGATGCTTATATTGTTTCGGTGGCAAGTGATGAATATGCTAGCAATTGGCTTTCGACCGTTGTTGATGCAGTTAAATACATTTACGATGTTGCTGATGCTTATCAAATGCCATGTGTAATTAACGTCAGTATGGGTGATTATTGGGGTTCACATGATGGTACTGATGCTGCATCTATTTTAATTGATAGTATGGTAAATTACAAACCAGGTAGAGCATTTGTTTGTGCAGCAGGAAATGCTGGAAATCTTAAATGGCATGCCGAACAACAAATTACCGCTGATACTACTTTTACTTGGTTTAGATACAATGCAAGTTCTGCCTTTGGATATGGAGCAGTTTATTTTGAAGCATGGGCGGACACTGCAGATTTAAATAATGTAGATTTTGCCATTGGCTCTAACTTGTCTTTTGGAACGTATCAATTTAGAGGAAGAACACCTTTTGCTAACATTCAAGATAGATTGGGTAATCACACTGATACCATATCAAATAATGGGAATAGAATTGCAATTGTCGATACGTATGGGGAATTGCAAGGAGATAAATATTTGCTTGCTGTGCATTTACAAGAACCAGATTCAAATTCCTATAATTTTAGTTTAATGACCACTGGAAGTGGACGATTAGATATTTGGGCGGCTTCTTGGCTTGGAGTTTCAGATATGGTTTATAATTCATTACCATCTTCCTCAATATTACCACAAATAGCATATTATAAAGCACCCGATTTTGCAAAAACTATGGTGAGCAGTTTTCAAAATTTGTCATCTGTATTAACTGTTGGAAATTACTCCAATAGGGCAACCTATGTTGATGTAGATACGATTACAAGATTTACCGGAAAAATACCTGGTTCTAAAGCTGTAATGAGTAGTTGGGGTCCAACTCGAAGAGGTTTCATGAAGCCCGATATTGCTGCAACTGGTGACGAAACGTTGGCAGCCAATCCTGCCTCGGTTATTGCTTCAGCTTTAGCATCAACTCCAGCAAATAGAGCTAAAGTTGCTTTAGGAGGATTTCATCGGAAAAATGGAGGAACATCAATGGCATCTCCTGTGGTTGCTGGAGTAGCTGCGTTGTATCTACAAAAGTGTCCAAATGCCACCATGGTTGAAATAAAAAATGCTATCATTAATTCTGCTAAACAAGATATTTACACAGGAACCGTTCCTAATACCGGTTTTGGATATGGAAAGATTAATGCATTTGCAGCTTTAAATTATTCTAACTTTTCTCCATCATTAGGAACGATTATTAACCTTTGTGATGGCGATTCTGCAGTGTTGACTCCAGGTGTATTTAGTAGTTATTTATGGTCCAACAATGATACTTCCTCTTCCGTAATGATTGATACTACAAACACACTCTACGTTGAAGTTACAAATTCGAGTGGTTGTATAGCAATGAGCGATACTATAAACAGTTATTGGAGACCTTTACCACCAAAAACATTATTAAGTTTAATAGGAAGTGATACCCTTATTTGTTCTTCTAATTTAAATTTGCAATGGTATTTTAATAATAATGATATTTTTGGAGCAAACGACACGTTACTTGTAGCTCAAAGTAATGGTGATTATTTTTCTTTGGTAACGGATAGTTTTGGATGTGTTAATTATTCAGATACGTTAACACTTTTAACAGTCGGAAATCACCCATACGAAATGAACAATTATGTTCAAGTATATCCAAATCCAACTGCTCATAAATTAACAATTCGAACAATTGGAAACGAGCCTAATTTTAAGTTAAATTTGCTCGATGTTGCTGGAAAAATACTTCAAACCTCAATACCAAATGGAACTTCTACGTTAGAGTTTAATTTGGACCAATTGTCGAACGGAATTTATTATTTGCAGCTAATTTTGAAAGATAAAGTTATTGTTGAGAAGGTGGTATTGAGCAAATAAAAAAAATATTTAGGCACACATTTAGTTATTAATTAACATTATTATAAAAAATTTAACAAACTTTGCAAAAAATACAAATGAGTAAATTTAGAGGGACAGGTGTTGCTGTGATAACACCATTTAATGAAGATAATAGTATTGATTACACATCATTGAAAAGATTAATTAATCATTTAATTGATAACGGAATAGATTATTTGGTTGTTCAAGGCACTACAGGAGAGTCGGTTACGTTAACAAAACAAGAAAAAATTGATGTTTTAGCATTTGTAATAAAAGAAAATGCGGGAAAGTTACCTATCGTTTACGGACTTGGTGGAAACAATACATTTGATATTGTAGAGGAATTAAAATCATTTAATTTTAAGGGTGTAGATGCTATATTATCGGTTAGCCCATATTATAATAAACCAAGTCAAGAAGGGATTTACCAACATTATAAAGCCATTGCTGAAGTGAGTCCTTTACCCATCATTTTATATAATGTTCCTGCTAGAACAGGATCTCATGTAGAAGCAGAAACCGTATTACGTTTGGCGAAAGATTTTAACAATATCATTGGGATCAAAGAAGCGTCGGGAATAATGTTGCATTCAATGAAAATAATTAAACATAAACCTGAAGGATTTTTGGTTATTTCTGGTGATGATATTTTAAATTTGCCAATATTAGCATGCGGGGGAGATGGTGTGATTTCTGTTGTAGCTAATGCATTTCCAAAAGACTTTTCACAAATGGTACGAGCTTCTTTAAGTGGAGATTTTAAAATTGCTCAACAACATCATTATACCTATTTCGATATAATACATTATTTATTTGTTGATGGTAACCCAGCAGGCATAAAAGCAACATTAAAAATACTTGGCATTTGTAATGATAAGCTAAGGTTACCTCTTGTAAATGTTACTCAAAATACCTTTAATGCAATTGAAAATTTAATTAAAAAAATGTGATATTAAGAAATTCATTTTTGTTTGTAGCAATTTTATGTTGTGTTTTAGCTTGCAATTCTAATTCACTTAAATCAAACGAAATATTAAAAAAAAATCAAACAAATTTTACTATGGATACGATAACATTTGGTGCAGGCTGTTTTTGGTGTGTTGAAGCTGTTTTTTCTGATTTAAATGGAGTAGAAAGTGTAGTTTCAGGCTATGCTGGTGGGACAGTAAAAAATCCTTCATACAAAGAAGTTTGTACTGGTAACACTGGGCATGCAGAGGTATGTCAAATAATATACCATCCAAGTATTATTTCATTTAAAGAATTATTAGAAGTTTATTGGCAAGTACATGACCCTACAACCTTAAATAGACAAGGTGGAGATGTCGGCACACAATATCGATCAGCTATATTTTATCATAACAATACTCAAAAACAAATTGCTGAAGATTTTTTAAAAACCTTGAATGATGAAAAAGTTTTTCCAGACCCCATAGTTACTGAAATAACACCTTTTACTAATTTTTACCCTGCCGAAGATTATCACCAAGATTATTTCGAATTAAATGGTGAACAGCCTTATTGTAAAGCTGTGGTACGACCAAAAGTGGAGAAATTTCGAAAGGTATTTAAGGAGAAATTAAAGAAGTAATTTACTTTTTCGTCTAAAATATTTGTAATAATTGTATATTTTGATTTCATTCTTATATATTTGTTTATCATAACAAACTTATCAATGAACTCATTGTTGATTTCTCCAGAAACAAATAAACCTAAAGTCACATTTAGCGAATCAGGGGTGCTTAGTATTACTGGAAGGTCAATTCCTGAACATCCAATTAAGTTTTATAAACCAATTTCAGATTGGTTAGAAGAATTTATTGCTACCTCACCAATTAAAATACATTTAACAATTTACTTTGATTATTTAAACACCCATTCGACAGAATGCATCGTTACGTTAGTCAAGATGCTTGATGATTATTATCAACAATCAAAATCAGATGTTACCGTGGTGTGGAATTTTGAAAATGGCGATGAAGACATGGAATCACTTGGTTTAGATATCAAATCATTTGTAGGATTACCTTTTATCGTTGAGGACTCCCCAATTTAAAGGCTTCTATTTTCAGTAGAATTACCTTCTAAAACTAAATTTTCACTATCGGGTTGCATAATATCGTCAAATGCAGAATACATTATGGTATAACTTAACGGAACGGTAACCAATAGACCAACTAACAAGCAAAGTATACCTAAAATATTGATTAGCATAATTATTATTATTAAACCAAAAAAGTGAAAAAACTTTTTTTGAATTACTTTTCTACTAGCTTCTAAACTTTGCCAAGCTTGAGCCTTGAAAAAATGGGCATTCACCACCGCAAAAGAATAAATGGTTTGCATAAACATCAACACTAAAAAAGTGATTATTATTAGCGGGATTATGCCATCAGCATTAAAAAGTTCAAGTATTTCGAGTGGATTTTTTGGAGCGTAATTGCTTTGACTTGAAAGGGTTATTAACCCAGAAAAAAATACAGTAAACCCATAAATAATTAACGGTAATAAGATAACTAACGAAAATCCTAAAAGTATTAATTGAATAATGGTAATTTGTCCTATTGATGAAAATCCTTTGAAAAAGTGTTCAAACAACACGTGATGACCAATTTTTATGTTTCTACAAACCACAAAGTAGCCAACCAAGAAAATAACACTCAATACCTGGCTAGCTAAACTGCCTACTATAGGAATAATGGAAGCTATAATTACCATTAAAATGGATAACACAAAAAATCCGATAAATAATCCTGCCTGAGCTTTAAAATATTCAACCCCATTGGTTAAATATTAACCAAATTTAAATTCGTAACCAGCTGTAGTAAGTTGATTTACCTTATCATTTAAGTTCATGTACTTCGTTTTTCTAAAGATAAATGTAGCTAATTATTGTTGAATTTAACTCAAATCAAAAATTTAAAGCACCTGATAACTTGGAATATCTTTTAAAAATTCGAAACCATTTGATTCAAAATTAATTTTGCTGCAATAATGGTCTATTCCATTGGTAACAATCAAATAAGGTACCTTAAAAACCATATTGTACCGAGCAATTTGGTTAAACGTTTCTTGGCTTATTTTTACTGAGGGAGCCTTGCATTCCACTATTAAAATGGGCTGGGTATTTTTATAAATAAGTATATCGGCACGTTTTTTAAGTTCATTAAGGGTGAGTCCTTTTTCAATCACAATTAGCGATTGTGGAAATTCTTTTTCGCTTATTAAATATTGAACAAAATTTTGTCTTACCCATTCTTCGGGTGTAAGTCGCACATATTTTTTTCTTATTTCGTCAAAAATGTATTTTAGCCCCTTCTCTTCTTTTATTTTTTTTTGATAAAAAGGTAGGTTAAGTGGCTTCATATTACAATGATACTGATGCTTTTATGTGCGGATGTGGTTCGTAATTGGATAGTTCAAAATCTTCAAATTTAAAATTGAAAATGTCTTTAACATTAGGATTCATTTTCATAATTGGAAGTTGTTTTGGAACTCTTGTCAGTTGCAATTTTGCTTGTTCAATATGATTGTTGTATAGGTGAACATCTCCAAAAGTATGAATAAAATCACCTGGTTCTAAATCACAAACTTGAGCAACCATCATCGTAAATAATGCGTAAGATGCAATGTTAAATGGAACTCCTAAAAAGGTATCTGCACTTCGTTGATATAATTGACATGAAAGTTTACCATCGGTAACATAAAATTGGAAGAATGCATGGCAAGGAGGCAAGGCAGCCTTATTGTTTGCAACATTTTCTGCAAACGAAACTTTTGTATTAGGCATAACACTTGGGTTCCATGCAGAGACCATTAATCGTCTACTGTTCGGATTGGTTTTTATTTCATGAATTAGTTCTGAAATTTGGTCGATACCTTCGCTATTCCAATTTCGCCATTGATGACCGTAAACTGGTCCTAAATCACCATTTTCGTTAGCCCAACCATCCCAAATGCTAACACCATTTTCTTTTAGGTATTTAATATTTGTATCGCCGCTTATAAACCACAATAATTCGTGAATTATTGATTTTAAATGAAGTTTTTTTGTGGTTAAACAAGGGAAACCTTTACTCAAATCAAAACGCATTTGATAGCCAAAACAGCTAATCGTTCCTGTTCCTGTTCTATCGCCTTTCTGTGAGCCGTTATTCAGTATGTGGTTTAATAAATCTAAATATTGTTGCATGGATGTGGTATTTGATACTCAAAATTCGTCGAAAAACATTTAATTAAACCATTATGTTAATAATGTTTAATAACTTGTTTTACTTTTACAACCAATTTCTGGTAAATATGAAAATAAAAACTGCTCATATTATTCTCTCTCAAGCAGTATTGATGGTTACTTTTTTGGTGCTTACAGCTTGGTTCAATAGGTTTTCTGCTGATGATTATTTTTGTATTGGCGAACTTAGAAATTTTTCATTTTTTGAGATTTATAAAAAGCTTTATTTAACATGGACTGGTCGTTGGACTTTATATTTTGTTATTCTTTTGATAATGAAGTTTAGCCAATTTTCTTATTTTTTATTTTTAATTGGTGTTACTAACATATTCATGTTGTTTTATAGTGTCTATTGCCTTTTTAGGCAATTGAATTTAAATTTCATGACTAATTTTTCCAAAATCACCCTATGGACTTATGCGATTATATTCAGTGGTGTTTTCTTCTTTTTTACACATTCTGTTGGTCAATCATGGTTTTGGATATCAGCTTCATTGGCTTACCTATGGAGTTGTATTTTTTTTATTTATGGATTGAGTAGATGGTTAAAACCAACACATCATTTTATCGATTATTTGATAATTGTACTATGTGGATTATATATAGGAGGTTCTAATGAAGTTTTGGCATTAGCAACCATTTTAGTGCTTATTATTGGATTTTATGCTAAAATAAAACGTTTGTTAATCCTTGTGCCACTTGTTGCAGTGGTTAGCTCGTTTAGTATCTATTATTTTAGTCCAGGAACTGCTTATAGAGATGAAATTACTTCAAATTTATCTGTTGTAAATTTGATTTTATACGTGGGTTATGGTACCATGAAATACCTGATTATTGATGGTTACAAAACTATTTTACCTGCAGTAGTATTTGGAATTCCATTTATTGTATTAGGTAAAAATTATTCAATGCAATATGTACAAAAAGTTAGCCTAAAAAACGAATTTATTAAGACCATAGGATTTGTAGTAATCTTTACCATTTTCAATCAGTTTGTAGTTATTTATGCGTTAGGTGGTTTAGCACCCGATAGGGCAACAATAACTACATCTTTACTGAGTTCTTTAGTATTGGTAAGATACTTGTTTTTGTATGGCATTTATTTAAAACAACAAAAAATTAATTTCAAACCTTTATTACTAATATTAATGTTTTTAATGGTTGGGTTTAATTTAATTTTTTTTCAAATTCATCGTGAATATAGCCAGTCGGTTGACAGGCGTATGGTTAGTATCTTAAAAAATGCAAATAAAGTAATAGAAGTGGAGAAACTACCCGATGCTGGTTATTTAAATAGTGCAGAAATTACCACAGATTCCACCCATTTTTTAAATCGACATTTAAAATATGGTTTAGGAATTGATCGAGCAATAGTTTTAAACGACCATTAATTTTGTTTTAGAACAATATCTTTTTTTATTACACTTCTAAAATCACTTTTACCTAGAATTTCAATATCTTCAGAGTAGTTTTTAAAACCAGGAACTTCAACCAATAAGTTAAATTTACCAGGAGGTAAAATAATAATATACCTTCCCGTAATTGGGTTGGTTAAATACGTTCCATATAATTCGTCAGTTTGCAAATCCAACACCGATATAAATACATCTTTTATCACATTAGCAGTATCGCCAGACGCAACAAACCCTTTGATTACTGAATATTCAGGTTCAACTTCATTAAATGTTAAAGCATAAATATCGTAATCGCCATAACCTTCGGCTCTAAGTGCAGAAATATAACCAGTTCTACCATTTTCCGATTCTCTGTAATTGGTATTGTCGTCAGGGGTATTGATTGGATAGCCCACATTCTTTACATCAGTCCAAATTCGTTTAACATTATCCCAAGAAGCCTTAAAAATATCGTAACCACCCATACTGGTATGGCCTTTAGAACTAAAAAACAATGTTTTTCCATCAGAAGTTACATTTGGAAAATCTTCGTCGTAAGGCGTATTAATTGATGGTCCTAAGTTTTGAGCTGGGCCCCATTCTCCATTTGGAAGTTTTAACGATTGATATAAATCAACACCACCATAACCACCATCACGGTCACTAGCAAAGTAAATTACATCGTATTTCGAAATGGATGCGGCAATTTCATGGTCTTTAGAATTAATGGTTTTAGGTAATTGCAATAAATTTTTTACTTCGTCGTTTTCAAAATCAGCAATAAATAAATCGCCAAAATAGTTATCGTTTTCAAAATAAAAAATTAGATGGTCTCCTTCGGTTGACATTCCAACTATTTCTTCGTTACCATTTACTGTATTAATGTTTTGATCGAGTTTTCTTACTTTAGAAAAAGCACCATTTTTGGTTTTTGAAAAATAAATTTCTGAGGAAAAACTACCATCATTTAATTTTGAGCTACCATCTTCTCGTTTGGAATTAAAGATTAAAAAACTTTCGTCTTTTGCTACGAATGGAAAGTAATCTTTGTATTTCGAATTAATATTTGGGCCTATATTTTGAAAAGTTACATCGAGTGGGAATTTCATTAATTCTATAGCGTTGTAGCAATATTCAATCTGTTTATCAACGTCAATTACATTTTCTACAGTACCTTTTTTTAAGGTTTTAAACTGCTCAAACATTTTTATAGCATCGTTAAAACGATAAGCAAAATGATATGCTCTTCCAAGAAGATAGTATGTGTTTGGGTCTGGTTCAGGTAGTTGTAAAACTTTTTCTAAATAGCTCACAGCTTTAGCCTTATCAATATTGGTATTTAGGTAGCAAACTCCTATTCTATAGTTATATTTAGAGTTATCAGGCTCTTGTTTCAGTAACTCCAGATACTCGGGTAAGGCTTGATTAAAATCGCCTAGATTAAAATTTTCGCTGGCAATTTTACTAGTAACTGTTTGTGCTTTAGTAAAGTTAATGGATAGAAGAAAAATAAGAAAAGGGAGTAATTTTCGCATAAGATGTTAATAGGTTAATCGTAACAAAAATAGAATCAATTTTATTGATTTACAATACTTCTTCCTGATTTAACGAATTTTGTATGGTTTATTTGAGGTTAAATTTTATATAAACTGTATATTTGAGTTATGTTATTTTTTGTTATTCCAGCTTTTATTATTGTGCGTTGGCTTGATGTGATTGATATTTTGGTCGTATCAATTATATTATATCAATTGTATAAATTGGTTAAAGGCACTGTGGCTATAAAAATTTTATTAGGTGTTTTGGCTATTTTTTTATTTTGGAAAGTAGCGGAAATATTTAAAATGCAGTTATTAAGCGAAATACTTGGACGATTTATTGGGTTAGGTATGTTAGCACTGATTATTGTTTTTCAGCAAGAAATAAGAAGGTTTTTATTATTAATTGGAAATAATCGGTTTTTTTCTTCTAAAAAGGGGAGCTTCTTTAAACTACTTCAAACAAAGGCAAATGAAGAAGAAAAGCTAGATGTTGATCCTATTATTTATGCTTGTAAACGATTGTCAAAAACAAAAACTGGAGCACTTATTATTTTGGATTTTAATGTTGAATTAAAGTTGTTTATAAATTCTGGTGAGAAAATAAATGCAAAAATTTCATCAGCCTTACTGGAAAACATTTTTTTTAAAAATAGCCCACTTCACGATGGCGGAGTTATTATTCAAGAAAATTTAATAAAGGCTGCGCGTTGTATTCTTCCAGTTTCTGAGAATCAAGAGTTTCCTTCGCATTTTGGATTAAGACATAGGGCCGGCGCTGGGATAACAGAAAACTCTCAAGCTTTGGCCATTATTATTTCTGAAGAAACTGGTAAAATTTCGATGAGTAAAAAAGGTGAAATAATATATAATTTAAGTATCGAAGAACTAACTCGTCAACTTTCTAAAGAGTTATAATCTTTTTAAATAAGTACTTTTAATACCCGTTGTGCATTTAGAAGAATTTTTAATAAAAAAGGTGTCAGTTCGAGTTTTTTCTGAAAGAAAAAGTATCGAGAACACACCTTTTTTATTAAAAATTTGGAGTAATGGACATTTTTAATGGTTTTTTTTAGACGTTGTTCTCTAATAGAC
>JAVHRO010000094.1:0-38526 GCA_036171675.1 Vicingus sp.
GAGACGATTTAATATCTAAAACACCTGCTAAAAATGCAGGTTGATTGGCAACAATTCCAATGGAACGACCTGCTAAACGAGCAAATCCAACTACCATATTTTCGGCAAAATCTTTGTGTATTTCGTAAAAACTGTTTTCATCAACAGTTTCAGTAATCACCTCTTTCATATCATAAGGTTGATTGGCATTTTCTGGAATAATGGTGTTTAAGTTGGGTCTAAATTCGTTATCCGATTCGTAAGGAATGCTTGGTGCATCTTCCTCGCAATTTTGTGGTATATAACTCAACAATGTTTTAATTCCCGCAATACATTCTAATTCGTTGGCATAGGTTAAATGGGTTACCCCAGATTTAGTCGAGTGAGCCGAAGCTCCTCCTAAATCTTCAGAACTCACTTCTTCGTGAGTTACTGTTTTTACTACGTTAGGACCAGTAACAAACATATACGAAGTGTTTTCAACCATCATAATAAAATCAGTTAAAGCAGGAGAATATACCGCTCCACCGGCACAAGGTCCCATTATGGCAGAAAGCTGTGGAATTACTCCACTTGCCATAGTATTTCGATAAAAAATATCAGCGTATCCGCCTAAACTTACCACACCTTCTTGAATTCGTGCTCCACCTGAATCGTTTAAACCAATTACTGGGGCTCCGTTTTGCATGGCTAAATCCATTACTTTACAAATTTTTTGAGCATGAGCTTCGGCTAACGAACCACCCATTATTGTAAAATCTTGTGAGAAAACATAAACCAATCGTCCGTTTACCGTTCCATATCCAGTTACCACACCATCACCTAAAAAAACAGTTTTATCTAACCCAAAATTTACCGAACGATGAGTAACCAACATGCCAATTTCTTCAAAAGAACCGTCATCCAACAAAAAATGAATTCGCTCTCTGGCAGTAAATTTTCCTTTTTTATGTTGAGCTTCAATTCGGTCTTTTCCACCTGCAATTTTTGCTTCTTCAATCTTCGATTCAAGCAAAGTTGTTTTATCTTTCATTTTTCTATTCAATGATAATCGGGTAAAGTTAAAAAAATAGTAATAAAAATACCGTTTTAAAGCATAAATACTTACTATGAAAATAGTACAAGTAGAATAGTTAATTTTGTGTCCAATTTTAGAGAATTAATTGATGGTATTATTAAATATTTTTGAAACAACCTTGCCTTTAACCAATCCTGTGTTATTGTTTTCGTTGTTGTTGTTTATTATCCTTTTTGCCCCATTAATTTTAAATAAGCTAAAAATCCCTCACCTAATCGGACTTATTATTGCCGGAGCTGTTATTGGCCCAAATGGTTTAAATTTAATGCTAAGAGACAGTAGTATTGTTTTGTTTGGCACAGTAGGCATGTTATACATAATGTTTTTGGCAGGTTTAGAAATGGACTTGTTAGATTTTAAGAAAAATCGTAATAAAAGCTTGGTTTTTGGAACTTACACTTTTATCATACCATTAACCATAGGGTTTTTAGTTGGTCATTATTTTTTGCATTACTCCATTCTATCTTCCATATTACTTGCAGCAATGTTTTCTTCGCACACCTTAATTGCTTATCCAATGATTAGTAAACTTGGTGTTGCCAAAAACAGAGCAGTAAACATTACCATTGGTGGAACAATAATTACCGATACCTCAACTCTGTTAGTGTTGGCTGCAGTTGCTGGAGTTTGTAATGGAGAAGTTACGAGTGGATTTTGGTTAAGATTATCTTTTTCAGTTCTTATTTTTGGATTGGTAGTATTATTCGTTTTTCCAATCATTGGTCGTTGGTTTTTTAAACGATTCCACGATAATATTTCGCAATATATTTTTGTATTGGCAATGCTTTTTCTTGGAGCATTTTTAGCCGAAGCTGCCGGTATAGAAGCTATTATTGGAGCGTTTCTTGTTGGGATGGCATTAAATCGAGTGATTCCACACACCTCACCATTAATGAATCGAGTCGCTTTTATTGGGAATGCACTTTTTATTCCTTTCTTTTTAATTGGAGTGGGTATGCTTATCGATTACCGTGTTTTTTTTAAGGGTTTTGAAACCATTAAAGTCGCTATTACTATGACAATTGTAGCTACTACATCTAAGTTTATAGCAGCTTGGTTAACCCAAAAAACATATAAATTTTCTGCCGATGAACGAAGATTAATTTTTGGATTAAGTAATGCACACGTTGCCGCAACTTTAGCTATTGTTTTGGTAGGTTACAACATTATTCTCAATAAAGCCGAAATGGCCAGTGCTGCATTGTTAAATCAAGTGGTTGAGCCCATAAGACTTTTAGATGAAAATGTATTAAACGGAACCATCTTATTGATTTTGGCTACCTGCACCATTGCTTCATTTATTGCTCAAAAAGGAGCAAAAAACATTGCCTTACTAGAAAGTGCCGATAGCCCAACAGAAAGTTTAAAAACAATGGAAAGAATTTTAATTCCATTAAGTAACCTCGACACTACGAATGAGTTGATTAATTTAAGTGTAACCATTAAATCAAAAAAGAATAAAAAAAGCCTTTATGCATTAAATATTATTGATAACAATGCAAGTGATAGCACTGCAGAAAAAAAAGGAAAAAAACTGATCGAACAAGCCCTTGTTGCTGTTTCTGCAACTGATAATACATTACACGAATTGATACGTTATGATTTAAATATTGTAAACGGCATTTCGAGTGTGGTTATGGAAAACAAGATTACTGATTTGGTGCTTGGGGTTCACAACAACACCAATATTTCCGATTCGTTTTTAGGCCATTTTACCGAAGGTATTTTAACCAAATGCAATACCACAACCTTAATTTATAAAGCGGCACAACCACTAGCTACCATTAAACGTCATTTAATTATTATTCCTGAAAAAGCTGAAAAAGAAATAGGTTTCTCTTCTTGGGTTACCAAAGTTTGGAACATTGCCAGAAATACCAGTACTAAAATGGTTTTTTATGCAGGAGAAGAAACATTAGCTGAAATAAAGTCAATTCACGAAAAATATCCCATTGATGCTGAATTTGTTCACTTTATCGATTGGAATGATTTTCTTTCCATTACCAAAGAAATTAAAGAGGATGATAATTTAATCATTATTTTAAGTAGAAAAGATTACATCTCCTATCATCATAGTATGCCTAAAATTCCTTCCTACGTTAATACTTATTTTAAAACAAATAGTTTTATCATCATTTATCCTAAACAAAAAGGGATAAACGATTTATCAACACTTAATTTAAAAGACACGTCCCCCATTGAGCCGATGGAAAAACTAGATGAAATTGGAAAAACTTTGCTAAATATTTTTAAAAAAGATAAAAAATGACATTAGATTTTAAACAAATTGCTACAGCAACCATGGTGCTTTTTGCCGTAATTGATATTATAGGTTCTATTCCAATTATTATAGATTTACGACAAAAAACAGGGCATATTCAATCCGAAAAGGCAAGTATCGTTTCATTGGTTATTATGATACTATTTTTGTTCGTAGGAGAATCCATCCTTAATTTAATTGGTATAGATGTTAATTCGTTTGCTATTGCTGGTTCGTTTATCATTTTCTTCTTGGCATTAGAAATGATTTTAGGAATTAAATTGTACAAAGAAGACGAGAGTGGAAAAAATACCGCATCAATCGTCCCCATTGCTTTTCCGCTTATTGCTGGTGCAGGAACCATGACTTCGTTGCTTTCGTTACGAGCCGAATATGCAGTTCAAAACATTGTTGTTGCTATCATTATCAATATTATTTTGGTGTATGCCGTGTTAAAATCCTCTATTTTTATTGAAAAAATATTAGGTAAAGGGGGGATAGCTATTTTAAGAAAAGTATTTGGCGTTATTTTGTTAGCAATTGCCGTAAAGTTATTTAAAACCAACGTAGGCATTTAATGGCAAAAAAACATTGACCTTTGGCAACGCTTCCTTAAAATTTACCCAAAACACCATGTTAAATTTAATTGGGTAAAAGGGCATGCAGGTAATTTCTACAACGAGCGTTGTGATGAATTGGCCGTTCAAGCAGCAGAATCAAACAACCTATTGATTGATGTGGGCTACGAACAAAACACTTCATCAGTAGTATATTAGTAATCAATAACTTAATTCCTTAGTTCGTCTAATTTAATCATTAAAAAGCGAGGATTCGCTAGGTTTCATTAAATTTGTCACCCTGAGAGAAAATTATGATCGAATATCCAAATCTTATCAAATCGAAATTACCGCAAGTTGGCACCACCATTTTTACGGTAATGAGCCAATTGGCAAACGAACAAAATGCACTCAACTTATCACAAGGTTTTCCTGATTTTAAAAGCGATGAGCACTTAATTAATTTAGTGGCTGATGCGATGCACAAAGGATTTAACCAATACGCTCCCATGCCAGGTTTAATGGCATTACGCGAACAAATTGCCATAAAAACCGCTAATCTATACGGTGTTAACTACGACCCTGAAACCGAAATCACTATTACCGCAGGAGGTACACAAACCATTTATACCGCCATTGCAGCAACAATTACCGATGGCGATGAAGTAATAATTTTTACACCTGCTTACGATTGTTATGGACCAGCCGTTGAGTTAAACGGCGGGAAATCGGTGTTTGTACAACTTACTACGCCCGAATATACTATCGATTGGGATCATGTAAAAAAATTGATTACCCAACGTACCAAAATGATTATCATAAACACACCACACAATCCAACGGGTAAAATATTGACCAAAACCGATATGTTGGCACTCGAAAAAATTGTGGCCAATTCTGATATTATGATAATCAGCGACGAGGTGTACGAACACATTATTTTCGACAAACAAAAACACAAAAGCGTTTGTAAATTTCCGCATTTGGCTGAACGTAGTTTTATCATCTCTTCCTTTGGAAAGACTTTTCACAATACAGGTTGGAAAATAGGCTATTGTTTAGCTCCTAAAAACTTGATGAAAGAATTTAGAAAAGCTCATCAATTCATTGTTTTTTCGGTAAACACACCCACTCAATACGCATTAGCCGAATATTTGAAAAACGAAAATAATTATCTTGAGTTAGGTAATTTTTACCAGCAAAAAAGAGATTTTTTTGTGAATAGTATAAAAGACTCGAAGTTTAACATTATTCCATCACAAGGAACCTATTTTCAGTTGTTGAGTTACGCAAACATTAGCGACGAAAAAGATACTGAATTTGCCATTCGATTAACTAAAGAATACAAAATTGCATCAATTCCAGTTTCAGTATTTTTTCAAAAAAACATCGACGAAAAAGTATTGCGTTTTTGTTTTGCTAAAAAAGAAGAGACTTTAGAGCGTGCAGCAGAGATATTAAACAAGGTTGTTTAAAACTCTTGCTTTTTAATCATTTCTTTTCTTCTCATTTTTCTTACTTTCATTTTTTCAAAATTTAAAAATGAGAGCATTTTTATCGTTTTTTTTAGTTTCTTTCCTCATCTTTGCTCAGGTAAAACCGCTTTTTGCTATAGAAAAAATCGAACAAGATTCGACCAAAAAAAATTCATACTACTTTATTTCCAACAGAAATGCGCCTAACGGAAAATTTTCAATGTTCAAAGCCCGAACCAATCAAAGCGGAATATCATCTACCCTAATTAAAGGAAATTTCGAGGTACTGGGCTTTCCTCAAATGCGAAAAGCCGAAATTTCGGTGTACAATGTTTCTAATGATGAGCTGGTTGGAGTATACAATACCAATGCCAAGACAGGTAATTATTTGGTAGTTTTATTGCCCAATTTAAAATATGAGTTTATAATTAATGCGTACAACTACGCTCCAATACATAAAATTGTAGAAATACCACATTACGCCAGCACCAATGTTAACGACGAATTATCCAACCAAAAAATTACCCTTTCATTGGATTCTGGAAAAGTTAATTTAACGGTAAACACATGGTTTGTTGAAGAAAAAGAACCTGCCCTGTTTTTACTTACCGTTTACGACGAGAACAACGAAAGTTCAAGCAAAGTAGAATTGTACGAAACCAACATTAATACCAAAGATACAGAGCGAAAACAGCTTACCGAAACCGATTTTGGAAACATCGACGAGGTGCTTAAACAACAAGCCGATGCCGAAAACAAAAAACCCGAATTAGCCGATAAAGCGTTCTTAAAAAAAGATTTTAAAACGGCTTTAGAAATATACTCACAACTGCTAAAACTAGACCCTTCTGACGCCCTTACTAATTACAGAAAAGGAGTGGCTTTATTTTATTTAGAACAAAACAAATTAAAAGCCCTGCCATTTTTACAAAAAGCTGAAACGAACAACACCATACCATACGATGTACATTATTACCTCGGAATAATCTACCATTCGTGGGCCGATTTTTCTAAAGCTGAATTGGCTTTTAACAACTTTAAACTTAAAGCCAAACCCACAGAAATTGAGCATCTCAACATTAATCAACTGTTAGAAAATTGTAAAAACGGTAAAACGTTAATTCAAGATCAATACGACATGTTTATTTTAAATAAAACTCCTATTGAACTGAACAAACTAACCAAAGACTTGCCTCACGAATTAATCGATGATAAACTTTTTGAAAAAACATCGTTCTTTATTTCCCCTATTGATATAAAAAAGAAAGACAAGTTGTGGCTGTTTAAAACCGAACAAAACGAAATGATTCAAACCAGCTATGGTTTAGACGAGAAAAACGGAAAAGATTTGTTTGTAAATATGTTAATGGGTGGAGATAAATGGGGTTTGCCAAAATCATTAGGGCCAAATATAAACACGCCTTACGATGAAGATTACGCGTTTGTAACTTTAGACGGAAGAACGCTATATTTTGCTTCAAAAGGACATAATAGCATGGGGGGGTACGATATTTTTATGTCAACTCGTAAAACAGTGAACGACGCTTGGGGCGAACCAAAAAACATGGGCTACCCCATAAATTCTCCGTACGACGATTTTATGTTTTTGCCCAGCCTAAACGATAAAGAAGCCTATTTTGTGTCCAACAGAAGAAGTCCAACAGGTGGTTATAACTTATATAAAATTGAAATGCCAAAACCACCTTTACCATTAACCATCATTAAAGGGCATTTTATGACCTCCGACACGATACCGAATTATTCCGCTTCTATAGCTGTTTTTAACACCAATAATCAAGAGGTGGTCGGAATTTATAATTCTAATACACTTACCGGCAACTTTTTAATGGCATTAATGCCAGGTGTTAAATATGAATTCAAAATTAATAGCGAAGGCTACAACGAACATACTGCCTTTGTAACGGTTCCATTACAAACCGAAGATTTTCCCCTACGACAAAGCATCCTATTAAAAAAAGAAAGCTTTTTTGAAATTTTAAATATCGATAATTATTTTACCAAAGAGGAATCAGAAAATGCTCCAGAATTTATAACCATAAAACCAGTAATTGAAAACTCTATTACACAAGAAAACCAAACAAAAAAACAATCACTTACTGAAAAAATAAAAAAAACCACTAGCGATCAACAAAAAATATTGGATGCAGCAGAACAGTTTTTTATCAATAAACAATACCTAAAATGCGCCGAGCAATACGCTAAAATTGAACCCCTTTATGAACTGACTGACAAACAATGCTACATGTATGGAAAAAGTTTATTCAATTTTTCAAAAAATTACGAAGAAACTTTAAAACTTCTTGAAAAAGCAGCATTAAACAAGTCCACACCATACGATGTGTATTACATGCTGGGTAAAACTAACCACTATTCCTATCGATTTGAACGCGCTGCAAAATCATACGAAAAATACAAAACGCTGGCAACACCTAAAGAAATTGAGCGAAATCAAATTGATAACGAGTTGAATTTAAGTATGTTTGGCGAAAAAATTGTGAATAATCCAAAACCCATTGAAGTACTTAATCAAAAAGAAGTTGAACAACCCAATTTTTATACGCTATATAGTTCATTAGATTTAAATACCAAGTTTTTATTGGCTCCTGATGATATGATATCGGTTAAAGATAAAAAAGAAAACTTTAAACCAATTATGTATTTGAATAGTTCAAAAACCGTTATCTATTATGCAAGCTACGGCGAAAACAGTGATAATGGTAAAGATATTTACTACATGAAAAAATTACCCAACAATACTTGGTCGAGCCCTCAAAACCTTGGTGGACAAATTAATACCACTGGCGACGAAGATTTTCCATTTTTATCAAAAGACGAAAAAACGTTGTATTTCTCATCAACATCACACGAAAGTATGGGTGGATACGATATTTTTAAGAGTACGTGGGATGAGAAAAATGAAACATGGACCACCCCAATTAATTTAGGTGCACCCATCAATTCGCCTTTTGATGATTTATTTTATGTAGAAGAATGAATCTAAAAGTTACCATCATACAATCAGAATTGCACTGGGAAAATGTGGAAAAAAATTTGGCCATGTTTACCAAAAAAATCACTTCTATAAAAGAGGAAACCGACCTGATTATTTTACCCGAAATGTTTACTACTGGCTTTACCATGAATTCTTCAGTATTAGCCGAAACCATGGATGGAAAAACAGTAGCTTGGATGAAACAACAAGCCAAAACCAAAAATGCGGTTATTGTTGGCAGTTTAATTATTAAAAACAAAGTCATCTCCACTTTGGTGGAAACGAGAGGTTTTTTTTATAATCGATTAATTTGGGCGCAACCCAACGGAACAGTTTATCATTACGATAAAAGGCATTTGTTTAGAATGGCAAACGAGCATGAGTTTTATACTCCAGGAAACAAACGATTAATTGTAGAGCTAAAAGGATGGAAAATTTGTCCGTTAATTTGTTACGATTTACGTTTTCCGGTATGGAGCAGGAACACAGCGTTTAAAATTCAACGTTCAAAGTTCAACGTTGACCACTCACCACTTAACAATCAACCCTCTATGCCAGACTACGATTGCCTCATTTACATTGCCAATTGGCCAAAAGCCAGAAAGGAACCTTGGGGCAAATTATTAGAAGCTAGAGCTATTGAAAATCAAGTCTATGTGGTTGGAGTTAATCGAGTTGGTGCTGACGGAAAAGACATTCCTTACTCAGGAAATTCTGCTGTAATCGACCCAAAAGGAAATGGAATGACCAACATTCCTAAACATCAGAATAGCATCGAAACCGTTACATTAAATCGGCAAGAATTAGATGATTTTAGAATAAAATTTCCGGTTGGTTTAGATGGAGATGATTTTGATGTTTTATTTTAAAAAATGGACTAATTTTTGTCTATTATACCTTATTTTTCTATAGGAACTCAAGCAGAATGATAGCATTGCAAGGCAAAAAAATTCATATTTTAAAGGAGTTGCTTTACGAAACTATAATCGATTAAAACTTAAATCGAACTTGAAATTTTACATCACTTTTGGCGTTGCCTAAAATTTCTTCAAGACCTGAGCTTATAACATCTAAGTTATCATAATAAGTTAATCCGTAACGGAGCCAAACATCAATACCACGACGTATTTTATAGCGTATGGTTAAATAAGTTCTAGTGCCTCGGTTGTAATACGCTGGTATAGTATAACTATTCAACACATCATTTTCGTAGGCGTAAATTCGGCTGTTATACGAATCGGTTTCAAATATTCCATAACGAAAAGTAAACGAAAATGGACTACTAAGTGCTTGGTAATCAATGTCTTGATATATCATGTAACCTGTTTCAAAAGGAGCGCCTTCATGACTAACATTTATCAACTCAATTCTATTTTTTAATTTTACCGAAGGTGAAATGCTGTACGACACATTGTAACGGTAATTGGTTTGCCTACGCGAAGTAATATAATCAATGCCATCGGGCAATAAAATATCGGTATTCTCAAGTTTATCACCTTCTCTAACACGAACGTACATTTCAATTTTTTTGGTTGGTTTGTACATTAATTGGGTTGTATATTGGTAACCATAACTTGGCGCATTTACTTGGTATTTTAACCAAGGAAAGGTAAACTGATCGAAATATGCCGATAAGGTAACATATTTTATTGGTGTGGCCACAATACCTAAAAACAATCCACGTTCGTTTTCGTTGGTCGAATTTTCACCAATTCCCACACTCGAAATGGAATGAAAATCGCGAGCATAATCTCTATACAACACCGAAAGAGAAAGGTTGTTATCTAAATTAACTAACGCCCCAGTAACCAATCCTGTTCCAGCTCCAGCGCTTTTTGTAAACTCACCAAAGAAATTAAAATTTCTAAAAATCCAATTGTAATCCAGACCTAAATTAGTTTGTTGACTTTGGTTGTTTCTAAATTGGCTGTATGGATAAAATGTTGGATTAAAATTAATATCTATTTCGTTGTAAACTCCAGTAAAACCAACATTTAGCTTACGCGATTTATACGCCACGTGCCCACCCATGGTTTGACTAACTATGGCATCTTTATCGGCTAATTCGCCAGCGGTACGGTGAAATCCAGTTTGTTGGAAGGACGTTATTGAAACAATATTGTCCTCCAATAGAATGCTGTCGGCAACAATATTAATGTTGGCATCAATTCTATTTCTTGAATAAAAAGATGTTACTTCAATATCGTTGAACCCCAAGGTAATACCACCACCACGGAGAAATAAATTTTCATCAACCGAAGTATAAGGTTTTAACCCCACCGCACTTCGTTTTACCGACATAATATCTACCGATTTACCAAATGCTGTACCTGTCCAGAAAGTTAGCCCTTGTCCAAATTGAGCTTGGAAATCGCCCAAAGCCAATTGTTTAATTTTTCCTTGGTTACGCATAAAGAAATGTGCCGAATAAAAATCAAACCCCTGTTGTTGTGAACCAGTAAAGAATTGTTCTCCAGCATCTTTTTCGGCAGTAAATCCAAAACTCATGTGATTTCCATAATTGTATTTATATCGGGTATAAATTCGGTCACCACTTCCTAAATAACGAGAGTTTGGGCTTGCCAACAACGCAGAATCTGTTGTGGGTGAAAATCCTTTTTTCTCCTCGAGTACCCTTTCCCATTTCACAAAAACCTGATTTTCGCCATTTTTTATCAATTCCTTCCACGATAATTGGGCATTGTTTAAGTCGGTGGTAACTTTTACAAATGGAAGTATTAAACGAATGGTTTCTATATCAAATCCATCAACACTTTGCAATTCTTCAAGCGACATTAGTTTGCCATTTTTTTCAATGTGCGCAATTAAGTTGTTAATTTGGATATCGGTAAACAACGACAGTTCTCTTAATTCGCTAGCAGATGCTCTATTTAAGTTGATGGGGTGCTCGAAAAAATAATTTAATTGCTCAAAAACACTGGTATAGTCAACATCGCTTGTCTCAGTGGCATCTGACAAATATTCAATTCGTTGTTCAATAATTTTGTTTTTAGTATCTTCATTGTTTTGCGAAAAACTGGCAAATGGAATTAGTAATAAACCAAAAATATGAAAGGTTATTTTTAATGACGTATGAATATTTTTTTTGTTCACCACTATTTGGCTCTGACGTAAATTAATGAAAGGCTTGGTGTTAACCCTAAGGTTTGATGAAATGATGACGAAACATCAAGTTTAAATTGTTTTAATTTAACTCCAAATCCAAACGAACTCATGGTTGGATTGGAAGAAATACCACCACGCAAATACAACATTTCGACAGCGTGATATTCTACTCCTACTTTTACCACGGGTTTAAAATTCAATTCTTTTTCGGTCTCAACTGCCAAGATTACTTTATTAGAAAATTTATAATCTAAACCCAATTTCATTATGGTTGGGATGTGTTCGTTGTTGTATTCGACAAGTTTACTTCGGTTGGGGTTGTATACATGCACACCCATTGAAAGTTGTTTGGTTAAATTACCCATTATTCCAATTGAAGCGGTAAAAGCATGGTGTTGACCATATTCTGATGTTAACTTGGTATTTAGATATCCTAATTGAATTCCGACCGAAAATTTTTCGACAAGCTTAATTCCGTATGATAAACCCACTTTGTTTTCTGAATATGCACTGTAACCAAACGAGGTTATACTTAGCCCAAAAGCACCTGCTTTTAATGGTAAAACCAAGGCCCCAGCTTTAAGGCTTGTTTCTTTTAAGAGAAAACGGTTTTCGTAATAAATTCCAGCAGATAAATCTTTAACAAAACCTAATCCTGCCTGATTGTTATTGGTTGACCACAAATCGGAAAGCGTGGTAGTAAATCCGCCCATTGAGTTAGCTCTTGAACCAATTGCATCGTTACCATTACCTGCCTTTAGGTTGGTGGTTAATAAGTAAAGCAGAATTATTGTTATTTTTTTGTACATACGTAAAAGCTATTGCTCATTAAATTTTAATTCCTACTACCAATACATCATCAACCTGATCCAGTTGTCCTCTCCAATTTTCAAATGCAGCATCTAATGTGTTTTTTTGTTGTTCCATAGGTAAATTGGCATTTTTCAGTAACAGTTCTTGAAAAGGTTTGTACTTAAATTTTTTACCTTTTTCGCCACCAAATTGGTCTGCAAAACCATCGGAAAAGGAATAAACCACATCTCCCTTTTGTAATTGAACTTGTTGCAAGGTAAATGATGAAACCTCGCTATGATATTTTCCTACGGGCATTTTATCAGCTTTGTATTCCAACATTTGTCCATCTCTACAAATCCATAATGGGTTGTTTGCAGCTGCAAAAGTTAAGGTTGAGTTGGTAAAATCGAATGCACAAAGTACGCAATCCATGCCGTCTTTATTTTCCTCGCTTTTATCTTCCGAATCTAACGATTCAATAATTCCTTTCCTCACATTGTTTAATATTTCGTGTGGTTCAGAAATATTTTTTTCGATAATTGTTTCGTTAAGATTTGAGATGCCAAGCATGCTCATTAATGCGCCAGGCACGCCATGACCAGTACAATCGGCAGTACAGAAATAGAACAATTCATTATCACTGTTTTTTGGACGATGAGCCAGTGCATAATAAAAATCGCCACTAACAATGTCTTTTGGTTTATAAAGAATAAAAAAGTGCTTGTCGTTGGTTATGTTTTCCATAATTACGTTGGTATTATTTATCATTGGTGTTTGTCTAAAATTATAATTTATTTTTTAATCGTTTCAAATTTCTTTCAATATAAGTTTGTGGCGTTAAAATGGCATCTTGAATTCGCTTTGCATAGCGAATGCTATCGAGTATTTCTTTTTGTTTTTCCACTACCATATCTTTTTGTTTTTCAATAATCAATTTTTGATTTCGAGTTAATCGTAATGTTCTGAATATCAACAATGAAATAATGGTAACAGCCAAAACAATAAATGAGAGGAACCAAATAAATAACTGTTGTCGTTTTTTGTTTGCATTTACGATAACTTCTCTTTTTTCTTGCTCAATTTTTTGTTGAGCTTCTTTCTTATCGAACTCAAAATTTAATTGTTGCTTCACCGTATTGTTTAACACTTCTCTATTAAAAATGGAATCTGAATACGTTTTATGAAGTTTAAAAGATGCTAACGATTGTTGGGTAAATTTCAATTTATCGCTTAACGAAATACCTGGTTGCTCTGACCATTTAACTAAAATATCCGATTTTAATCTATATATATCAGAAAAGCTTTCGATGTAGTTACTCTTCTGCGAATAATATATTGCAGAATCTAAATAACTAAGCGATCTTACAAAATCATTGTTGGTTTGATGAAACTTATAAATTAGACTAGAAATATCAAAATAAGTATTGGCTAATTGTACTTGATTTTGAGAAATTCTAAACAATTCCAACGCTTTGTAATGTTGTTCTAAGGCAATTTTCTCTCGTTTAGTTCTATAATATAACACCCCCAACGAATTGTAGGCTTCACCAAGTCTATTTTTATCGTTCAATTCTTTACAAAGCTCAATACTTTTTATCAAATAAACTTCAGCCGAATCGTATTGCAACCGTAGCATAAAATGAGAAGCGAGGCTTTGAACTGAAATGGCTTCGATTGATTTATCTTTAATTATATAGGAAATTTTTAAGGCTCGTTGACAATATTTTACTGCTTCTTCAAGTTGTTTTTGTTGAGCTAATAATGCCGCAAGGTTTATTGAAGAGGAGGCCTCTCCTAATAAATAGTTTATTTTTTGGGATTGTTTAATAGCTAAGATATATTTTTCTATAGCGTTATTAATATTGCCTCGAATTTTGTATAAATAGCCTTGATTTGTGTATCCATCAACCATTGATTTTATAGCAAATTTTTTAATTTGAGGATTTGAGGAATTACACAATTGAGTGGCTAGCGTTAGTGCCGAATCGTTGTATTGTGGCCAAACATTATCTTCGTAAATGCTTTCTACTAGTTGAAAAAGTAATGTGATTTTTAAAGTATCTACTGAATTGCTTTGAGGCTTATTATGTAGTTGTTTAAGCTCGACTTTTAATGAATCTGATATATTTTTCTGTGCCAACATAATGTGCAGATTGCTAAAAAACAACAAAGTGCAAAGGAATTTTATGAGGGCATTATGAGTCATACAATTTTTAAAGAATTTACTAAATCTTAGGATTACTATTGTTTTTTAATCTTGTCAGGTTTCTTTCTATATATGCTTGAGAAGAAAGCAATGCGTCTTGAATTCTTCGTGCATATCTTATGCTATCAATTATTTCCTTTTGTTTTTCTTCAACCAATTCTTTTTGTGTTTCAATAATTTGTTTCTGTTTTTTTGTTACTCTTAATGTTCTAAATACTAACAATGATATAATGGTAACAGCTAACACAATTGACGAAAGAAACCATATAAAAAGTTGTTGCCTTTTTTTATCAATCTTTGATATGGCTTCTTTTTTTTCTTGTTCCTTTTTTAGTAACGCTTCTTTTTTATCGAATTCGTAGGTCAATTCATTTCTAGTAATATCTTCATATTTTTCTATATTATAAATAGAATCTTTATAAGATGAAAAAAGCTTATAGTATTCATGTGCTTTTTTAAAGTCATTTTTTTTCTCGTACAAATCGCTTAAAAATTCACTTGTAATTTTTTGGTTAGATAACGACTCTGTTTCTTTGGCTAACGAAAATGCTTTTAATAAATATTCTTCCGCTACCTTATAATTGTTTAAAATGGTGTTGAGCGAACCAATGTTAGCCATTATCATTGACATGGTATTTTTGTCATTAATTTCCTTGGAAATTGCGAGTGATTTATAATAATAGTCAAGCGCTTTATCATACTGCTTCATATCATCATAAACGCTTCCAATATTTTGGCTAACTACCATTATTGATTTGGTTTTATTAAATTCAACAGCTATTTCAAGAGCTCGAAAATAGTACTCTAAGGCCTTTTTAAATTCACCTTGTTCTTTGTATATTACACCCACGTTGGCAAGTCTTGTAGTTAATCCCTTTTTCAACCCCAAATCTTCATATGTTTTTAATGATTTAAGAAAATAGGTTAATGCTTTAGGTAAATCTTCCATTCCAAAATAGATAGTCCCCAAACTACCATAATTGCTAGAAATACGTTCCTTGTCGTGAAGTTCTTCCGAAATTTTTAATGATTTCAAACTAGATTCAATAGCCTTAACATATTGACCTCTTAATGAAAAAATATTTGAAATGTTAACAAGGCAATCAGCAACGCCCTTTGGTTTTTGGATACTCTTATAAACATTAAGCGATTTGTTAAAATATTCCAATGCATCGTCATATTCTCCATTATCTTCATGTAAAAAACCTAGACAACTATAAGCCCATGCTTCACCCAGTTTATAGTTAAGTTGTTTAGATAGATTTAGTGACTGAATAATATATTGGTTTGCTAGCAACGAATCTTGAAATTCATATTCAAAAAACAAGTCCTTTAAACACTTAACTTTATTGGTATCATCTATCGAAGTAGACAAAAATGACTTAAGACTATCTATTTGATTATTTTGAGCATAAAATTTATTAATTGCAAAACAATTAAACCATATAATGAATAATAAAATATACGTTGATAAAGACCTCATTTATGTTTATTTGATTTGCTAATTTAAGATGTAAAAATTTGCTATTTATTTTTTAAATTTAAAAAATACTGAGTAGCTAAACTATACGAGTTCAATCCTAAACCAGCAATTACGCCAACACAATATTTAGCCATTAATGAATGGTGTCGAAACGATTCTCTAGCATAAACATTTGAAATATGAACCTCAATTACTGGTGTAGAAATTCCAGCGATGGCATCTGCTATTCCAACAGAAGTATGAGTATAGCCTCCAGCATTAAGAATTATTCCATCAAAAACAAATCCAACTTCGTGCAATTTATTAATAAGTTCGCCTTCAACATTGCTCTGATAATAATCAAAAATAATAGACGGAAATTGCTGTCTTAAAGCCGCCAAATACTCTTCAAAAGAAACGTTTCCATACACTGCTGGTTCTCGTTTACCTAAAAGATTCAAATTAGGACCATTGATGATTTGTATTTTCATATTCTTTGCTTGTAGAACAAAAGTATAAAATTGTACGAATATATCGAAATCAGTAAGATAAAAGAGGTTTCTTTTCAACACCAAAATTTGATTTTTTATTTTATAGCCAAAGCAACCCTTTTCGTTAATTTTACGACTAAGAATTGTGACTTGAATTATTAAAAAATTTTAATTGATAACTACATTTTATTATGAACAACTATAAAAAAATAATTGCCAGTTTTTTCTTAATAACCATTGGCTCATACTCTTTTGCCCAATCAAACATGAGCAAAGAAGATATAAAAAAATATGAAGATATGACCGCTTCTGTTGAGGGTACTTACCAAATACAAGTCTTAAATACTAGAGACCAACCATTCATTCCTTTTAACATTGGAGAAATTGTAATTAACAATAGAAAGCAAGATGAAATTTTTTATTATCAACTTTCCGATAATGTCAGAATAAAAATATTACCTATTAATCAAGTTAACAGTAATGAGTATAAACCGTTATCACAAATTGAACATATTCAAGAGTAATAATCCATCTTTATGAAAAATATTAAAAAGTATCTTACTACATTATTTTTAATTCCAATTGCTTCCTTTGCACAACTTGCTAATGATAATTGTATAACACCACAAATAGTAACCATTCCTTCTTCTGGTAGTATTTGTTTAAACTCAACAAATGTTGGTGCTACTAGCGATATGACAACGGATGCATGTGATATAGGAGCTCCAGGAGATGAAGTTTGGTTTACTTATACGGCTACTGGCGGTCAAAATACGGTTACAGTTACTCCTACAGGTTCTCCTGCAGCACAACAAGTTGTAGTAACATTAAATTCTATTGGATGTGCTAGTGGAACGTATAATACTTGTTCGGCAAGTGCTACAAATGGAGGTAGTGCTACAGCAACATGGGCTTATACAGTAGGAACTCAGGTGTTAATTTCTGTTGAAACAAATGGTAATGACGGAGCTTTTCAAATTTGTATTACGTCAGTTACCCCTCCCCCTTCACCTGGTAGTACTTGTGGATTAGCAACTATTTTATGTAATAAAAACAACTTTTCACTTCCTGCTTTTCCAAATAATGTTAATGTAATTACACCTAGTTGTTTCCCTACTCCTTTTCAAAATCCTATTTTCTATAAGTTTACCGTTGGACAATCAGGTACTTGTATTTGGAGTGCTGACCCAACAGGAAATGCTGAATATGATTGGGTAATGTATGATATCACCTCAGGCTGTCCGGGAACGGAGGTTTGTTGTAATTTTAATTATGGAGATGCGTTTGGAAATCCTATTGGAATGGCGACAGGAGGAGCTGGAGCCTGTGGAACTTCTGGTTTCGCTGGTGCACCTGGCGAGTTTAGTCCTCCTGCAAACGTCGTCGTCGGGAGAACTTATCTTATTATAATTGATAATTATACCACGACTTCACCAGGTAATACTGTTGGATTTAATTTTACTTGGGGCGGTACTTTTGAAATTGCTCCTGTGGCTAATTTTACTCTTTCCCCAACAACTGCTTGTAATTCTTTAACTACTACAGTTACCAATACTAGTATTGCTGCAACTAGTTATAGTTGGACCTTCGGAAATGGAAATACTTCTGTATCTGCAAACCCGCCTACACAAACCTATAGCACTCCAGGTACTTTTCTTGTTTCTCTTGTAGCAACCTCAGCAACAGGGTGTACTGATGTTGCATCACAATCTGTTGTTATAAGCCCATTACCAACTGTAACTGTAAATAGTCCAACGGTATGTTCTGGATTACCAGCTACTGTTACTGCAACACCAGGAATGACAGGAACTTATAGTTATGCTTGGACTGTTCCGGCCACAGCTACCAATCCTGGTAATGTCGCCAGTTTTTCTACAACAGTTGCTGGTTCGTATAGCGTAATTATTACTAATACGGTTTCTGGATGTATCAGTGCAAGTGCTTCTGGTACAGTAACAGCAAACCCAATACCTACGGTTACTGTAAATAGTCCTACCGTTTGTTCTGGACTACCAGCAACAGTGACTGCTACACCAGGGGTTGCCGGGACATACAGTTATGCTTGGACTGTTCCAGCCACAGCTGCCAATCCTGGTAATGTCGCTAGTTTTTCTACAACAGTCGCTGGTTCGTATAGTGTTATCATTACTAATACCGTTAGCGGTTGTATAAGTGCAAGTGCTTCTGGAACAGTATCCTTAAATCCATTACCAACTGTCACAGTTAATAGCCCGTCTGTTTGTTCTGGATTACCTGCTACTGTAACTGCCTCTCCAGGTGCTGCTGGCACCTATAGTTATGCTTGGACTGTTCCCGCCACTGCAACCAATCCAGGTAATGTCGCAAGTTTCTCTGCAACAGTTGCAGGTTCATATAGTGTTGTAATTACAAACACAGTCACAGGATGTATAAGTGCAAGTGCTTCTGGAACAGTATCATTAAATCCACTACCAACAGTTACTGTAAATAGCCCTACTGTTTGTATTGGTAATCCTGCTACAGTAACGGCCACTCCAGGCGCTGCTGGAACGTATAGTTATGCTTGGACAGTGCCAGCTACTGCTATCAACCCAGGTAATGTTGCTAGCTTCGCTGCAACCGTTGCGGGTTCTTATAGTGTTATTATTACCAATACAGTAACAGGATGCGTTAGCACTAGTGCTTCCGGAGCTGTTACCTTGAATCCTTTACCTACGGTTACTGTGAATAGCCCTACCGTTTGTATTGGTAATACTGCCACTGTAACTGCCACTCCAGGTGCAGCTGCCACATACAGTTATGCATGGACTGTTCCAGCTACCGCTGCTAATCCTGGAAATGTGGCTAGTTTCAATGCAACCGTCGCTGGATCGTATAGCGTTATTATCACCAATACCGTAACAGGGTGTGTTAGCAATAGTGCTTCTGGTACTGTTACATTAAATCCGTTACCAACTGTTACCGTGAATAGCCCTACCGTTTGCTCAGGAAATGCTGCTACAGTTACCGCAACACCAGGTAGCGCTGGTACATTTAGTTATGCTTGGACAGTTCCTGCTACTGCAACGAACCCTGGTATTGTGGCTAGTTTTTCTACTACTATTGCTGGTTCTTACAGCGTTATTATTACCAATACAGTAACAGGATGTATTAGCACAAGTGCTTCAGGTACAGTAACTTTAAATCCCTTGCCAACTGTTACAGTAAATAGCCCAACTGTTTGTTCTGGTGCGTCTGCCACGGTTATAGCAACTCCTGGTTCTGCTGGAACTTATAGTTATGCTTGGACAGTGCCTGCAACAGCTTCAGCACCTGGTGATGTAGCTAGTTTTGCTACAACAATTTCAGGGAATTATAGTGTTATTATTACTAATACAGTTACAGGTTGTATAAGTGCAAGTGCTTCTGGAACAGTAACTTTAAATCCTCTTCCAACAGTAACTGTAAATAGCCCTTCTGTTTGTTCAAGTTTGCCTGTAAATGTTACTGCAACTCCTGGTTCTGCTGGAACTTATAGTTATGCATGGACAGTTCCAGCTACCGCAACTAATCCTGGGGATGTTGCTAGTTTTGCTACTACAATTTCAGGAAATTATGATGTTATAATAACCAACACCGTTACTGGTTGTGTAAGCGCAAGTGCTTCTGGAACTGTAACTTTAAATCCTCTTCCAATAGTAACTGTAAATAGTCCTACTGTATGTTCAGGAACCTCGGCGACTGTAATCGCAACACCTGATTCACCAGGAACTTATAGCTATGTTTGGACTGTTCCATTTGGAGCAACAAACCCTGGTGATGTAGCTAGTTTTTTTACTACAGTTGCTGGAACATATAGCGTCGTAATTACCAACACTGTTACTACTTGTGTAAGTGCAAGTGGTTCAGGAATCGTAACGGTTAATCCTTTGCCAACTGTAACAGTGAATAGCCCTTCAATATGCTCAAGTTTACCGGTTACTGTAACTGCTACTCCAGGATCTGCAGGAACTTATAGTTATACTTGGACGGTACCTGCCACCGCAACTCCACCAGGCGATGTAGCTAGTTTTTCTACTACTGTTTCTGGAAACTATAGCGTAATTATTACCAATACGGTTACTGGTTGTGCTAGTGCAAGTTCGTCGGGAACTGTAACATTAAATCCACTTCCAACTGTAACGTTAAATAGCCCTACAGTTTGCACGGGTTCCTCTGCCACCATTACAGCCACTCCAGGAACTGCAGGAACATATAGTTATTCTTGGACTGTTCCAATTGGAGCAACTAATCCAGGCGATGTAGCTAGTTTTTTATCAACCATTGCAGGTACATACAGTGTGGTAATTACCAATACAATAACTGGATGTATAAGTTCAAGTGCTTCTGGCACTGTAACATTAGATCCACTTCCAACTGTAACCGTAAATAGTGCTACAGTATGTTTTGGTGGGTCTAATATCCTTACCGCTACACCTGGTTCAGCTGGAACATACAGTTATGTGTGGACTGTTCCATCTGGAACAACTAATCCTGGCGATATAAACAACTTTAATGCTTCAACTTCCGGTACCTACTCTGTAATTATTACTAATACTTTAACAAGTTGTGTGAGTTCAAGTGCTTCTGGAGCATTAACCGTTTTACCAGCTGTAATTATTTCTAGTATTAGTCCTGATGTAACAATTTGTTCAGCTCAAAGTACCACAATAACTGCAACAGCAACGGGTGGTTCAGGATCAGGATATGTTTATACTTGGGATAATGGATTAGGAGTAGGACAAACTCATACTGTAACACCTGGTGCAGGAACTATAATCACTTACCAAGTATCAGCACTTGACGGAAATGGTTGCCCATCCGATACTGGAACAGTTACTGTTACGGTTAACCCAAATTTAAGTGTTATTGCGAGCCCTGACCGTAACATTTGTCCAGAATCTAGCACAATGATTAGTGCTACGCCAAGCTTTGGAAATGGTGGCCCATACAGTTACACATGGACTCCAAACACCAATATTAGTAGTACTACATCACAAAGTCCAACGGTTAGTCCAGCTACAGCCACAACCTATACGGTTACATTGAGTGATGGATGCTCTCCTTCAGTAAGTGATCAGGTAACTATTGGTTTGAGCCCATTACCCAACCTACTTGCTCAACCAGACACATTAAGTTTATGTATACAACCAAGTCAACCCATCACTTTTTATAATATTACGGATACTACTGGTGGTATGCTAAATCCATCGAGTGTTATTTGGAATTTTGGTGATGGAATAACCTCAACAAATCCATGGGATACGATTTCACATACCTATACTCAGCCTGGGACATACGTAGTAATTATGACTGCAAGCACTATGCCTAGCATGGGAGGATGTACCATTACTCAAACTGTAATACCGGAAATTAATATTTATGCCTTACCTGTTGCAGATTTTACATCATCTCCAAATCCTACAAGTATGTACGAACCTGAAGTACAATTTTATGATGCAAGTGGTAGTACTGTTGCCCTTTGGCATTGGGATTTTGCTGGATTAGATAGTAGTAATTTTACCAATCCGTTGTACAGTTTCCCTAATGATACAAGTAATACTTATTTAGTAACGTTAGATGTAACTGATATTCATGGTTGTAAAGATAACATTACAAAAACGGTAATTATTTTGGGAGAATACGGAATTTACATTCCAAATGCATTTACTCCTGATTTTGATTTTAGAAACGACTGGTTTGGTCCACAAGGATTTGGAATATCTCACGAAAATTATCATTTCATGATATTTGATAGATGGGGAGAAAAGATGTTTGATACAGATACACTTTTTAAACCTTGGGATGGATTTTATAAAGGCAACCGAGTTCAGGAAGGTGTTTACGTTTGGAAATTATTCTTTAAAGACATTAATGACAAAAAACACGAACTTATCGGTCATGTTACTATAATTCAATAATAGTCTAAAAACTATTGAAACAAAAAAACCGCTATCAGCTAGCGGTTTTTTTGTTAATTGGTGTTTTTGATACTCTCCCAAGTAGAAAACATTTTTTCCTGTGCAGGCCTATTCGGCTCTTCCACTCTTAAGGGTTCACAAACCTTTAAGGTTTCGTAACATTGCTTTGGCAGCGATTGATATAACTTAGTCCCTTTGGACTTCCAATCAATCATATCATCGCTGACTTGTTTAATAATGTGCGCTGGATTTCCAATCAACAAACTTCTACGAGGAATTTCCATTTTTGAAGGAACCAAACACAGTGCTCCAACAATACATTCTTCTTTCATTATTACATCATCCATTACAATACTGTTCATTCCTACCAAACAATTTTCGCCAATAACTCCGCCGTGAATAATTGCTCCATGACCAATATGTGCCCCTTTCTTTAACCAAGTGGTTGTTCCTGGAAACATATGAATGGTACAATTCTCTTGAACATTACACCCGTCTTCAATTATTATTTTGCCCCAATCGCCACGTATTGCGGCACCTGGACCTATATAAACATCCTTTCCAATAATTACATTCCCTGTTACTGCTGCTTGTGGATGAACAAAAGCAGATTCATGTACTACTGGTTTAAAACCATTAAATTCGTAAATAGCCATATTTTATTTTTATCTGTTAAAAATTTCTAATTTATCTTTTGGTCGTTCTTTTGTACGCCAATTAAACCCATTAAGCGTAACGTCTTTGGGCGAAGGTTCTTTAATTGGATACAAGGTTGCTGTTGGGTCTTTTATAAAAGTTAACGATGCCAATTTATTATCCTCAATAAAAATAAGCATGTTATTGCCTTTGGCTTTGTTTACACCAATGTATTTGCCTTCTTCATCTCTTCCGTAATAAATGGTTTCGGCATTTTGTATTACGTCAATTTTGTGGAGTTCGTCATGCTTAAAATAACCAATCATGCTATCGCCTTTTATTTGATTAAAATGAGCGAACAATGAATCGGCTTTTGATATGATAAAAGCATCATAGTTTAAATAAATCTTGTGAATTTTTTTATCCTTCATTTGCAAACAAATAAATTCAGCCGTTAATTGATTTTCTTTTGACCAAATTACTGGGTCATGATAAAAATTTACAGTTGAATCGGAAAAATTATACAAAACCGAATCGGCTTTACCTTGCATGTCTAATTTAAAAAATTTTACATGGTGGTATGCAAATAAATTTCGTATGGTATCTGTCTGGTTGGGGGTTGTATTGTTTTTAATAAACTGAGTAGATAATTTAAATGTGTCGGCATGCATAAAAAGAGTGTCATCTGTAAACTGCTGAATTAACAGCGCTTCTTTAGTTATCATTACACTATCTTTTTGTTGAAAAAATCGAATTAAATCTCCTTTTAATAGGACATTTTCGATGGTATCGTTAATTGATCCATTGCATAAAATTTCTCCATATCCTGAATTTCGTTCATAATATAAGGAATCTCCTTTAATGATTTTTTTGTCGGAATATAAATAGGCATTATTAAAAAATTTCGAAACGTTTGATTTTGTATTGTACCAACCATTTTCACAATAAATAAAATTGTCGGCATTGGTTATGGTAGTTGGTCCATAGAAGTTGGCTAATTTAGAACTTGAGTTAAATTGCATCGTATCGCAAACTATGGTGTATTCAGGATTTTTTAATAACACATTGTGTTTAAAGAAAAACGATTTAGTATCGGGATAGTAATAACCTTGTTTACTTGTAAGTGTGTTGTTTTCGTTTCTACTTATTATTGTACCACCTCCAAAATAATAAGCTATGTTTTGGACTCGATTAAAATTCAAAAAATTGGTGGTTAAAGTTACCTCAGCATTGACTAATCTAATATTACCTCTCAACAAGGCTATTTTAGTGACACCGTTGTAATTTAACGAATCGCCATAAAGCTGAAGGGAATCACCTTGCGTAACCCTAACATGGCCAAAAGCATCCATACTATTTGTTTCTGAATAAAAATATGCGCTATCGCAAAACATTAAGGCATTTTCGTGTCGAAACTGAACATTACCTAATAAACGTTTTGCATTAATCCCTAGTGTTTGATCAAATTCTAAACTATTGGCATTGAGTATTTCAATTTGATTTGATTTTTGTGCGGAGCAAAATATCGTGATTATTGATAACAAAATAGTTATCACCCCTCTCCCTCTCCCCTTACGGGAAGATGCAAAAAGTCCTCCCTTGAGGGAGGACTTAGGTGGGTGATATTTTAAACTATTTAAAATCATTCTTATTTCCCTTAGAGGAGAAAATCTTATGCAAAAACTTTATCTCTCATCAAGGTTTGAGTTCTATCTGGACCAACAGAAACCATAGCAATAGGAACGTTTAATTCTTGTTCTAAATATTCAATGTATTGGTTCAATTTAACCGGCAACTGATTAATTGAAGCCAATTTTGTTAAATCAGTTTTCCAACCTTTCATTTCAACATATATCGGCTCAATTTTTTTACCAACAATATCAAAAGGCATGTAATCAATTGTTTTACCATCAATTTTATAATGTGTGCAAATTTTAACCGTGTCGAAAGTGTCTAAAACATCGGCTTTCATCATAATTAATTTAGTTACACCATTAATCATTATGGCATATTTTAATGCAGGTAAATCAATCCATCCGCATCTTCTTGGGCGACCTGTGGTAGCCCCAAATTCATGACCAGATTTTCTTAATAATTCACCTATTTCATTTTCTAATTCGGTAGGGAATGGTCCACTGCCTACTCTGGTACAATAGGCTTTAAAAATTCCAAAAACATCGCCAATTTTATTAGGAGCAATTCCTAATCCAGTACATGTTCCTGCTGTTGTTGTATTTGATGAGGTTACAAACGGATAAGAGCCGAAATCTACATCCAACATGGTGCCTTGTGCTCCTTCGGCTAATATTGATTTGTTTTCAAAAATTGCTTTATTTAAATAATGTTCGCTATCAATAACATTTAATGTTTTTATTAAAGCAATTCCTTCAAAAAAGGCTGGTTCAATTTCATCAAGATGGTATTCAAATTCATGAAATTTTAGAATTTGTTTGTGTTTTTCAACTAAAGCAATATATTTTTGTTGAAAATTTGATTCAAAAATATCGCCTACTCTTAAACCATTTCTTCCAGTTTTATCCATATAAGTTGGACCAATCCCTTTTAACGTAGAGCCAATTTTTTCTTTTCCTTTCGATGCTTCCGAAGCGGCATCTAATAATCGGTGTGTTGGTAATATTAAATGTGCTTTTTTAGAAATCACCATTCCTTTGTTAATGTCAACACCTAATTTTGTTAAGGCTTCAATTTCATTTTTTAAAATTACAGGATCTATTACCACTCCATTTCCAACTACATTCATTACATTTTTTCGAAATATTCCAGAAGGAATAGTATGTAATACATGTTTAATACCCTCAAACTCTAACGTATGACCAGCATTTGGTCCACCTTGAAAACGAGCAATAATATCATATTTCGGAGTTAATACATCAACAATTTTTCCTTTCCCTTCATCGCCCCATTGTAGACCTAATAAAACATCGACTTTCATTTTTATCATTTATTTAATCAATTCTAATTTAGCATTTTCAACACTTTCTTTAATGTTAAAAACACTGTTTAATTTTGTTATAACCAATAATTTATTAATCTTTTCTGGAACATTAACCACTATTGCCTCTCCGCCATTACTTCTTGTCAAGGTTAAAATTTTAATAAAAATACTTAATCCAGTACTGTTTAAATAATTCATTTCTGCTAAATCAATAATAATATTTTCTACACCATTATTAATTTCTTCCTCCACTTCCGAAAATAAGTTACCAACTTGTTCCTTACCAATTAAATTCCCATTTAGGGAAATAATTAACAAACTATTTTCTTTGGTTATTTTATAAGAAAAACTCATGGTTATTTGGTTATTTTATTACCGTAAAAATTAAGTGAATGGTGTAAAATTTTTACATCAAACATTTCTTCTAATGTTGCTTTAATATTTTGGATTCGAGGGTCACAAAATTCAATAACATCACCATTACTGAGAATAATATGATCGTGTTGTTTTGATCCATGAGAACGCTCAAATTGAGCAATGTTGCCCCCAAATTGATGTTTACGAACCAAATTGGCGGAAAGCAACAAATCAATAGTATTGTACAAAGTTGCCCTACTTACTCTGTACTTTTTATTTTTCATAGTAACATACAATTCTTCTACATCAAAATGGTCTTCACTCGAATATATTTCGTTCAGAATAGCAAATCGTTCAGGAGTTTTTCGGTGTCCCTTATCTTCTAAATAATTAGAGAATATATTTTTTACTTTTTGTTGTAATTCTACCTTGGTACTCATCATTATGCAATAAACAGTAAAATTAACCAATTAAAGGTATGTTTGAATAAATATTAATCTATTGTTGAAAAGTTTGTGTGCAAATTCTTGCTGTGTAATTGACTATTTATCGACTCGTTCAACCCTAGTTACACCGTTAATTTTAACTAATTTACTGATGAGGTTTTTTAGGTGTTCGGTGTCGGAAACAAATACCGTAATCATTCCTTCAAAGACCCCATCATGGCTGTCGAAACTAATTGATCGCATATTTACATGTAACTCATTTGAAATAACTTGAGTAATAGTATTCACAATACCTACATCATCTATTCCTAAAATCTTAATTCCTGCAAGGAAGGCTAATTTTTGTTCATCAACCCATCGAACTTTTATTACCCTATAGGCATAATTGGATAATAGCTGTATTGCATTAGGGCATTTTACCTGATGTATTTTTATTCCTTCATTGATGGTAACAAATCCAAAAACCTCATCACCTGGTATTGGATTACAGCAAGTTGCAAGGTGGTAATCAAGTTTTTGCATGTTATCGCCAATCACCAACATCTCCTCTTTTTGCTTTTCCTTTTTAATCAATCGTTGACCAATATAGCTCGTAACTCTAGTTCTTATTGATTTTTTTGGAATAAGCACTCCATTTTTAACTTCGAATGCTTTTAAGTGATTTAAGTTAATTTCTGATTTTGCTACTTTACAATACAAATCAAAAGTGGAGCTTGCTTTATAAAAGGTTTGAAGTTCTTTTAAGCTAATATTCTGGTAGGCGATTTTTAAACGTTTGAACTCTTTTTCTAAAATATCCTTGCCTTTTTCAGCCAATTCCTTTTGGTCTTCATTTAAACAGGCTTTTATTTTTGATTTCGCTTTATGGGTTTTTACAAAATTCAACCATTCTTCTTTTGGTTTTTGGTTATGCGATGTTAAAATTTCAACTTGGTCGCCACTTCGAAGTTCATGGCTAAGTGGAACCAATTTATTATTAACTTTAGCTCCTAAACAATTTACCCCAACTTCTGTATGAATTGCGAAAGCAAAATCTAACGCACTTGCTCCTACAGGTAAGTTTTTCATTTCACCCGTTGGGGTAAGCACAAAAATTTCCTCGTCATAAAGGTTCAATTTAAAATTATCGATAAAATCAAAAGCATCTGCATCGTGATTTTCGAGCAATTCTCTAATTTGATTAATCCATTTGTCAAACCTACTTTCTTGATCGCCCTCCTTGTATTTCCAGTGCGCAGCAAACCCCTTTTCAGCAATCTCATCCATTCGTTTACTTCTTATTTGCACTTCAACCCATTTTCCAGTTGGACTCATTACAGTGGTGTGTAACGATTCATAACCATTTGCTTTTGGAGCAGAAACCCAATCTCTAAGCCGTTCAATATTTGGCTGATAAAAATCAGTAACCATTGAATATACTCTCCAACAATCGGTTTTTTCGTTATGAGGCTCCGTATCAATTATTATTCTGATAGCAAAAAGGTCAAAAACTTCTTCAAAAGGAACTTGTTTTTTATTGATTTTATTCCAGATAGAATATATTGATTTTGGGCGTCCTTTTATTTCGAATTTCATTCCACTTTCTTCCAATGCTTTTTTGATTGGCAGAGAAAATTTATTTATAAATCGTGTACGAACTTCTTGTGTTTTCTCAAGTTTACTAACAATGTCATTATACGCTTCGGGTTCTTGAATTTTTAGGGTTAAATCTTCGAACTCTGTTTTTATATTATGTAATCCTAGCCGATGTGCAATTGGTGCGTATAAAAAGAGCGTTTCTGAAGAAATTTTTAATTGCTTATCTCTTTTCATGGAGTCGAGTGTGCGCATATTGTGCAAACGGTCGGCGAGCTTTATTAAAATTACTCTAACATCCTCAGAAAGTGTAAGTAAAATCTTCCTAAAATTTTCGGCTTGTAGCGAAATATTAAAATCTACTACATCTGATATTTTGGTAAGGCCATCAATAATTTGAGCTTCTTTCGACCCAAACATATTTTGAATATCTTCAAGCGTTAAATCCGTATCTTCAACTGTATCGTGTAATAAAGCACAAATAATAGATGTGGCTCCTAACCCAATTTCTTCAACGCAAATTTTAGCTACAGCTATTGGATGAAAAATATATAATTCTCCAGATTTTCTTCTAACATTTTTGTGTGCCTCCAAGGCGACATCGAAAGCTTTTCTAATGCGCGCTAAATTTTCTGGAGTTTTTTTACAATATTTAGCTGCATCAAGCATTTCTTGATACGCATGTTCAACCTCCGCTTTCTCTTTTTCTAAATTAATTTCCATTTGTTAGTTCAAAGTTACTGGTTATTGGCTGCTGGTCTCAATTTCGATTCTCTATATAAACCCCTCCTTAGGAGGGGTTGGGAGGCTTTTATACTCTTTCAATTATAGTTGCATAACCTTGTCCAACACCAATACATAATGTAATTAAAGCATATTTTTTATTTGTTTTTTGTAATTCTAATGCTGCTGTTTGTATGATTCTGGCACCCGACATTCCAAGTGGGTGACCTAATGCAATAGCACCACCGTTTGGATTTATGCGCGGGTCGTTATCTGCTAACCCCATTTTTCTGGTACATGCTAAACTTTGTGCAGCAAAAGCTTCGTTAAGTTCAATAATGTCTATATCGTTTAACGACAAACCCGATCTTTTTAATGCTTTTTCGGAAGCATAAACTGGTCCAATTCCCATAATTCTAGGCTCTACCCCAGCAATAGCACTAGAAACAATTCGAGCAATTGGTTTTAAATTATACTTATTCAATGCGTCGCCAGAAGCAACCAAAATTGCAGCAGCACCATCATTTAATCCTGATGAATTTCCTGCAGTAACAGTACCTCCTTCTTTTCTAAAAGCTGGCCGAAGTGCAGATAATATATCTAATGTAGTGGTTGGTTTAATAAACTCATCATGTGCAACTATTTTTGAATCACCTTTACGTTGTGGTATTTCAACCGCTACTATTTCTTCAGCCAATCGCCCACTTTTTTGTGCAGCCGTAGCTTTCATCTGACTCCAATAGGCAAATTTATCTTGGTCTTCACGACTAATTTTATACAAATCGACTAAATTTTCTGCAGTTTGCCCCATTCCATCCACACCATACAATTCTTTCATTTTTGGATTGATAAATCTCCAACCGAAACTAGAATCGTGCATTTCTACATCAGTTCCAAATGGTTTCGATGATTTTGAAATTACCCATGGTCCACGCGTCATATTTTCAACTCCGCCAGCAATATACACATCACCATCGCCTAATTTTATAGCTCTGGAAGCATTAATAACCGATGCCATTCCTGATGAACACAAACGATTTATAGTTTCTCCTCCTACTTTCCAAGGTAATCCTGCTAACAAACCACACATTCGGGCAACATTTCTATTGTCTTCACCCGCCTGATTGGCACAACCAAAAATGACATCTTCAATTTCTTCGGTAATCACAGTTGGATTTCTTTTTATCAATTCTCTAATTACCAAAGCTCCCAAATCATCGGTTCTTACCGCAGCTAAAGAACCGCCCAAACTCCCAATTGGAGTTCTAATGGCATCAACAATAAATGCTTCTTTCATTTTCTAATAATCGTTTATGTTAAAACTAACCGTAAAGGTAATAAAATTTTGAGGGTGGGAAAGCGTGTTTTTATGCTATAAATGATAAAAAATTACATTATCTCAAAATCAATTGTTTTCATAACATCACCATTTACTACAATAGCTAGTTGGTGTTTTCCTGGATAATGCTTTCGAGTCGTCAAGTCAGCAAATTTATGTTTTCGAATCAATTGTTTTTTGGTTTCACTTGAAAAAATGCTTTCTGTTATTTTAAAAATTTTTGGAGAAGTCCTTCCGTTCGATTTCATGAAATGAATGATGTATTCCAAACGTAAGTTTAAATGGGTTTTATCTGTATTGTTTATTTCGAAAGAGAACATAAACTCTTCGCCAATTTTCAATTTATTTTTTGAAAGTTGCAAATCCGCCACTTCAATTTTGTCGGCATTGGCTGTTCCAAAAATAGTTAAAGCTTCTTTGTTTCCTTTTTTCAACAAGGTTCTTAAGGCTTGTTTTACAATCCAATCGGTGGTTTCGGTTTTTCCATACCAGCGTTTACAAATATCCAACACCAATATAGGATGATTTTTACTGATATCGTTTAAATGATTGGCTACACTTTTACGAACATAAAGCGATTCGTCGTTTTTTAAGTTTTCTAAAATTTGTAAAACGGGCGTTGGGTCTTTTATAAAACCACGCAACGGTGGTGCCCAAGGCAATTTAGGTCGTGAGCCTTCGCTCGACAAACGCCGAACATGATGATTGTTGCTTTTACTCCAAATCAACAATTGTTTAATACTTTCTATTGGATATTTTTCAATAAACGGACGAACTGCAAATTCGCTGGTCGAAAATTCTGTAAAAAAAGCTAATGCTTTTAGAGAAGTATTAAAATCATTTAACCCATAGACCTGAACAAAATCTGGAAAAACAAAACCTTGTATTCCTGAAAATTTTGGAGCAACCCAAAAAAGCACTTCCATTTGTTGCTTATAAGAAATTTTTAGAGAATCATTAATTATATTAGTTATGGCTCTCATTCGCTGCTTTAACTCCAGACTTTTCCAATCCAACAATTCAAGGTTCAATAAAAATGAATTTTTATTGAACCTTGAATATACAAAAAAAAATTCATCAGCCAAACGACTGATGAATTTTTGGTTAAACTCTTCTTTTAAATTCATTGATAATTATTACCAAATTTTAACCCTCAAACTATCAACTGCAAACATTTTATCGCCTGGTTTACAACCAAATGCTTCACTAAATTCGTGTAAATTGGTTAATGGCCCTACTACTCTAAATTTGGTTGGCGAATGTGGGTCAACATTAACTCTCCTTACTGCTTCTTCGTCTTTCGTATTTGAAGCCCAACCTTGAGCCCAACCTAAGAAAAAACGTTGTTTATTGGTAAAACCATCAATATCTTTTGGTGCTGGTTTACCTTCCAACGATTTTAGGTATGCGTAATACGATAATGTAATACCGGCTAAATCGGCAATATTTTCACCTAATGTTAATTGACCATTTACATGAACACCATCCAAAACTTCAAATGCGTTAAATTGATTTACCAGTTTTGTGGTCAACGCTTCAAAATTGGCTCTATCTTCTTTACTCCACCAGTTTTTTAAGTTTCCATCACCATCAAATTGGCTTCCTTCGTCATCAAATCCATGTGAAAATTCGTGACCAATAACACCACCAATACCCCCATAATTAATTGCATCGTCTGCATCAGGATTGAAAAAAGGAGGTTGTAAAATGGCTGCTGGAAATACAATCTCATTCATGGTTGGATTGTAATAAGCATTAATGGTTTGAGGAGTCATACCCCATTCTGTTTTATCAACTGGTTTACCTAATTTGCTCATCATATCAGCATATTCATAAGCATGAACATTCATCATATTTTGAACAAAATTGTCTTTCACGATAACAATTGATGTGAAATTTTTCCATTTATCAGGATAACCAATTTTATAGGTGAATTTACTCAATTTATCCAATGCTTTAGTTTTCGTTGAATCGCTCATCCAATCTAAGTTTTTAACTCGTTCTTTAAACACTTCACCAATGTTATGGATATATCCAAGCACACGTTGTTTTTGTTCTTCTGGGAAATATTTCTCTACATATAATTTACCAATTTGTTCACCAACATAATGGTTAGAATTTTCTAACGCTCTTTTCCAACGTGGTTTCATGTCTTTAACACCACTCATTACTGTAGAATAAAAGGCAAAGTTTTGATTTTCAAAATCACTACTTAAATACGCCGAAAAATCATTTAATGTTTGTAATTCAACATAAACTTTCCATTGGTCAATTGTAAATTGTTTAAAAGTTTTGTTTAACGTGCTGAAGTATTTTGGTTGATCAACTACCATTTCGTTAATGCTTGGAATTTGAGCAACTTGTAAGAATTTTTTCCAGTCAAATGAAGGGCAAAGTTTTTGCAAATCTTCAACTGACATTTTATTGTAAGTAGCTACCGGGTCTCTTCGTTGAACTTTGTCTAATGAAGCCTTGGCCAATTGTGTTTCAATAGCCAATGCACTTTTTGCGTCTTTTGCAGCTTGTTCTTCAGTTTTACCAGCTAGTTTAAATAATGCGGCAATATGCTTTTCATATTCTACCAAAATATTTTTACCTCTATCATCGGTTGGAAAATAATAGTCTCTATCTGGTAAGCCATAACCACCTTGTCCTAAATATAAAATGTTTGCATTGCTATTTTTGGCATCACCGTAAACGTAATAAGAAAACAACGAGCTCGTACCTTTAATTTTTAAGAAGGCCATTGTTTCTACAAGGCTTTGAATATCTGAAATAGTAGCAATTTTTTCCATTAAAGGTTTTAACGGTGTTATCCCCAATTTATCAGCATTTGTTGAATCCAACGCAGCAGCATAAAAATCGCCCACTTGTTGTTTTGGTGAACCTTTTTCTGCTTTCGAAGCCGCTGCCTCTTCTATTATTGACTTAATTTTTAGTTCATTAGCTTCGTTTAGAATATTAAAACTACCCCAACGGCTCTCAGTTGAAGGAATAGGATTATTTTTTTGCCAATTTCCTATAGCGAATTGATAAAAATCTTCACAAGGCGAAAAGGTTGAGTCGATATTAGACATATTAAATGCTGGTACGATGTCTTTTTTTTCAGTATTTTCTTCTTTTTTTGGTTCAGTTCCACACGAACTAATTAGGGCAAAACCCATAACCACCAAGAGACTGTTGTTAAATTTTTTCATCAATAATTAAGGTTAAATTTAGAGCCTTAAATGTAGCTAAAATATTTCTTAAATTTTCCTTAATATTTTTTTCAATTATTTTATGGAATTTTATACAAAACCACATCAATGAACCAAAACAAGACAAATCATATTGCTTGATGCTATTTTTTAAATCAAAAGTTATTTCGAAGTATTCCGATATCGAGTTGATTGCCGAGTATAAAAGCAAAGGCAACAATACCATTGTGGGAGAATTATTTAAACGCTATTCGCATTTGGTTTATGGGGTATGTTTAAAGTATTTGAAAGATGAAGAAGAAAGCAAAGATGCTGTTTTAGAAATATTTGAACAATTATTGGTGGATTTATTAAAACATGATATTGTCAATTTTAAATCGTGGTTACATAGCGTATCAAGAAATCATTGTTTAATGTTTTTACGAAAAGAACAGACTAAATTAAAGCGAGCTAGCGAATATGAATATGCTTATGATGAGGAAAATTGTTATGAAACTCCTTTTCAGGTAAATGAAAAAGAAACACAAGAAGTACAACTAACCGATTTAGAAAAAGCGTTGACAGAACTAAAAGAAGAACAGCGAGTTTGTATTGAACTCTTTTTTTTAAAGGAAAAATGCTACGAAGAAGTGGCCGAACTAACTGGTTACAACATAAAACAAGTGAAAAGCTATATACAAAACGGAAAACGAAATTTGAGTATTAAATTAAATAATTAAAAAAAACAAATCCTCCCCTAACCCCTCCTTCGGAGGGGAAGCTCCCTCCCTTTGGGAGGGTTGGGGTGGGAACAAACAACAATTACAGATGAATTACAATTAAAAAAATGAAAAACTTACAGAATCACATATTTTCGACTACGACTTGCATCTCAAAGGAAACTATGTTAAAGTTTATCAATAAACAACTTTCACAAAAGGAACTTCATCAGGTACAAATTCACCTTATTGATTGCGATTTTTGTAGTGAAGCAATAGAGGGGTTAGCGTATGCTAAAAACCCATCCATTTTGTTTACCATTGACCATCAAATTGACCAACGAATTTCCAAAAAGTCACCTTCGATAGCAAGAATAATTTTGGTTGCTGCTTCAATTTTACTGTTTATTTTCGGAGGATATTATACCTTTAATACATTTAATGATGCCGCCAAAATAACTGAAAATGAAATTTCGTTTCAAGAACCCAAGAAAGACGTTTTAGAAAATTTGTTGCCTGAACAAGAACAATCTCAACAAGAACAAAATCTTACTACTTTAAATAAAAGTGAGAAAAACACAGTTAATGCTGAGGTCGAAGAAAATATAGCTTACGATTACCAAATAAGTGATGAAAGTCCTGGCGAAGAAACCGTGTCTACCCAAATTTTAGATGGTTTTGTTCGTACACAAAAAGATAAAGAAGTTATTGTAACTGGAGCTTCAGCAAATAAAAATGAAAAAGTAAATACTGACCCCTCTGTAATGGATGTTGAAAGTGAAATGGTATTGCAAGAAAAAACTCAAAAAGAAACCACAAAAAGCAATTCAAATACCGCGTATTTATCAGCTCCTCAAATAGCAAATAAAGCTGAAGACGCTGATTCTAAAAAATCAAACAACACAAAAAATGGTGAAAATAACGTTCCAGGTGTTAAAGTTGATCGTGAAGCGAACATTGCAGAAACTGAAATCTATAAACAAGCTAACAAAACGAAACAACGTGCAAAGAAAGTAGCAGAACCGCAAAAACCGATTAGTGTAACACAAGATAACGTGGCACTTTACGATGAAAAACCAATAGAACAAGAAAAAAATGTTACCAGAAACACCAGTACAACAGTAGAAATGTCGGGAGGAGTTTCTACTGGCGAGGCCATGAATTTTAGAAGTGTTCTTACTGATGCAAAAACTGATTTTGATGCTAAAAATTATCAACAAGCATTAAACAAATTTGAATTGATTACCGATAAATCTCTCGAATACGAGACCAAATGGTATAAGGCACTTTGCTTAATTGAATTGAACAACAAACCAGCGGCCAAAAAATTGTTAAACGAATTAACCTATGTTAATAATCCTTTTAGTAAAAAAGCTGAGGAAAAATTATTGGAAATGAACTAGTCTCAACCAAAAAGTGCAGTAAAAACCTCATCAACCCTTGAAACAAAAACAACTTGTATTTTTGTGGTTGTTTTGTTTACACCCTTTTTGTTGTACTTGGATATAAATATTTTTTCAAAACCCAATTTTTCAGCTTCCAAAATGCGTTGATCAATTCTACTTACTGGGCGAATTTCTCCACTCAAACCCACCTCAGCAGCAAAACATACGGTTGAAGGAATAAACAAATCCTCCCCACTGGATAAAACTGCACTAATTACTGCCAAATCAATGGCTGGGTCGTCCACTTTTATACCTCCGGCAATGTTTAAAAACACATCTTTTTGCGACAAACGAAAGCCACAACGTTTTTCTAATACTGCCAATAACATATTTAATCTTCGGCTATCAAAACCTGTCGATGAACGCTGTGGATTACCATAAGCTGCTGAGCTTACCAATGCCTGAACTTCAATCAACAAAGGTCGGTTTCCTTCCATGGTGGCAGAAATTGCCGAACCGCTCAACTGTTCTTCTTTGTTGCTGATTAATATTTCGGATGGATTCTCCACTTCTTTCAAGCCCTCGCCATACATTTCATAAATACCGAGTTCGTTGGTCGACCCAAAACGATTTTTTATGGAGCGTAACAAACGATAAATGTGGTTTCGGTCGCCTTCAAATTGCAACACCACATCCACCATGTGCTCCAAAATTTTTGGTCCAGCAATGGTGCCATCTTTGGTAATGTGACCTACCAAAAATACAGGAGTATTGGTTTCTTTCGCAAATTTTAGTAGTTCGGCAGTACATTCCCTTACTTGAGAAATGCTTCCAGGCGACGAATCAATGCTTGATGTTTGTAAAGTTTGTATTGAATCTATCACCAAAACATCAGGTTTTAGTTCCTTGATGTGATGAAAAATATGTTGGGTCGATGTCTCAGTTAAAATGTAACAGTCGGGGTTTTTGTTACCAATCCGTTCGGCACGCATTTTAATTTGTTGTTCGCTTTCTTCACCCGAAACATACAATGTTTTTTTACCTTTTAAACGCAATGCCATTTGCAACATTAAGGTCGATTTACCAATACCCGGATCGCCACCAAAAAGTACTAACGAACCTGGTACTAAACCTCCACCTAGCACTCTGTTTAATTCCGTTCCGGGAAGCTTAATTCGAGGAACATCTGCCATTTCAATATCTTCAATAAGTGTAGGTTTATTGGTTTTGCTAATATTAAACGCCACACTAAAATCCGATTTTTCGGGTTTTGAAATGACTTCTTCGGCAATGGTATTCCACTGGTTACAAGCATTACACTTCCCTATCCATTTCGGGTATTGTGCACCACAATTTTGACAAAAAAAAGCTGTTTTTAGGTTGGACTTTGCCACAGTAAAAATTTAGAATGCTAAGTTAAACAAAAAACATTCGTTTCCATTAAACTAGTTTTAGTAATTCCTATCTTTACCCCATGCAACCCGAAAAGAATCCACTTATAACCAATCCAATAAAAAATTCGTTAACTTTGATTACCAATCTTTAAATAAATTAGAAAATGAATATACAGGAAATAAAACTTGATGTGGTAAAAAAAATACTTGGTGTACAAAAAGAATCTATTCTTGAAAAAATCAATAAGATTTTAGAAAAAGAAATGATTGTTGGCTACACTGCTGAAGGCAAACCGCTAACTAAAGAAGAATACAATAAACGCATAGAAAAAGCCGAAGTACAATTAGCCACAGGCGAATTTTTATCACAAGAAGATTTAGAAAAAGAATCAGAAAATTGGTAATGAGAAAACCGAAAATTATCTGGTCGAAACAAGCCGTAGCTGCTGTAAAAAGCATTTATAATTTTTATAAAGAGAAATCTTTACAAGGGGCAAAAAATGTAAAAACTGATTTATTGCAAAGCCCTAAAACAATTTTTTACTCAAAGCAATACCAAGTTGACGATATCAACCCCAATTATCGAAGAATAGTTGTAAGAGATTTTAAAGTGTTATATAAAGTAAATAATAATGTGATTCAAATTATTGATGTTATTAGTACCAAACAATCTCCTGAAAAATTAAGAAGAAAATAATTCCATTTTCTTCTTAGTCTATCATTTTTTCCATAAAACTAGTTTTACTTATTCCTATCTTTATCCCATGCAACCCGAAAAACTAAACATTAAACAATGGGCTGAGGAAGACCGTCCTCGTGAAAAGCTGTTGTTAAAAGGTAAAAACGCTTTATCGGATGCCGAATTGATTGCCATTTTAATTGGTTCGGGCAACAGAAATGAAACAGCTGTAGAATTATCAAAAAAAATATTGGCATCGGTTAACAACGATCTCAACCAACTGGCAAAACTCAACCTTACCGATTTAATGAAATTTAACGGTATAGGCGAAGCAAAAGCCATCACGATTGCAGCAGCGTTGGAGCTGGGCAGACGACGAAAAGAAAGTATTGAAGAAAAGAAAATAGCCATTAACTCCAGTAAAATAGCGTACGAAGTAATTAGTGATGTGCTAAGCGACTTGCCCCACGAAGAATTTTGGGTATTGTATTTAAACAGAAAAAACGAAGTTATAAAAAAAGAACACATTAGTAAAGGCGGAGTTACTGGAACGGTAGCCGACGGAAAAATAATTTTTAAACATGCCATTAATCATTTAGCGAGTTCTATAATTCTCTGCCACAACCATCCAAGCGGAAACCTAAACCCCAGCGAAATGGACATAAAACTCACCAAAAAGCTAAAAGAAATAGGACAATTAATGGATACACCAGTTATTGATCATATTATTAGACTTTATATAAGTTAATTTACTTGTTCTTTTTTTCTTTTTGTTACTCTA
>JAVHRO010000095.1:0-11905 GCA_036171675.1 Vicingus sp.
AAATTCATGCAAAAAAACCTAACCTTCCTGTGATTATTTTATCGAACCAAACCGATACACAAGTAGCCACAGATTATTGGCAAGCAGGAGTTTTTGATTACATGGAAAAAAATTTATTGGTAATGGATAAATTGTTGTCTTCCATCTTAAAAGCGGTAAATAAAGAAGGGACAAGCCTCCCCAACCTCCCGAGTACTCGGGAAGGGGCTACGTAGAGGAACAAAAGATAAAGTAAATTAAAAAATAAATGCCTGAAGCTACCGAAATAATAAAAGAAAAAGCACCCTTACCAACGGCTTTGAGCGGTGGAAACCCTCCCCCTTCGGGGAAGTTGGAGGGGGCTGACTAATAACAAAAACATGAAAAACAATATCCTTAATCAACTTCATATTGATAAAACCAATCTTCAAAGCATTCGAAGAATTGTTTTAAAGGTTGCTGTTGCATTTTCAATTGTAGCGAGTTTATTTTTTATTGCTATTTATATCACCAATCAAAAGCTTTCTCAATTAACCGAATCGGTATCAGCTATACTAGACCCCAACATTAAACTCAATAAATTAAAAGAAATAACTGTTGGACTTTATAGTGCCGAAGCAAATGTAAAAGCATATAATATTAGGCATGATACTGCTTATTTGCTGAGCTATGAAAATTACATTGCTACCTTAAATACTCAACTAGATACGCTGCTTTGGTTATCAACTGAGGATAAAGTTAATGTTGGATTAAGCGAAATTGATTACAACCAAAATTTTACGGCACAAATTGACACCTTAAAAGGTTTAATTAACTCTAGGATAGATTTGTTTAATGAATACATTGCATTAAAATCAGAAAAAAGCACCGAAGATGTACTGTTACATGTGCTAAAAAAAATAAAAATCCAAAAACCTATTGAAAGCATTCCTGTATCTGGTACGGGACAAAAAACAACAGAAAAAGAGGTGGTAAAAAAATCGGAAGTACCTGTAAAATCTTTTTTTGCAAGACTATTCTCATCAAAAAAGAAAGAAAAAGAAGAAAAAATAGAAATAGACATTAATCCATCAGGTTTGATATTGACTACCGTTTCTTTTGATTCGGTTCAAAAAACCATGCTAAAAATTATTGCAAAAACACAACAAGAAGAGCAAGTAAAAGACAGCAATTTAGTAGCCAAAGAGATGGAACTTACTCAACGAGAATACATCTTGACCAATCAAATTTTTTACTTGTTAAACGACATGGAAGAAAAAGAACTTGTTGAAGGAATTAAACGGATTCATGCCGCTACACAGGAAGCCAATGCAAAAATAAGTTTTATCAGTAATTGGCTTATCATCTTCGGATTGGTACTCGCCTTAATGTTCTCTTATTACATCTATCGTGATATTATAAAAGCCAAAGTTTTTAGAGAAAAGCTACGCTTAAACACTTTAAAAACCGAAAAATTAGCTTCAAAATATTCGTTGAGTTTAATTGAGGCAAGTTTAGACCCTTTGGTAACCATCAGCTCGAAAGGGAAAATAACGGGCATGAATGAGGCAACCGTAAACATTACAGGACTAACAAGGGAACAACTAATTGGTACAGACTTTTTAGATTATTTTACCGACCCTCAAATGGCACACGATGTGTACACCGAAATATTTGCAAAAGGATTTGTTATAGATTCGCCCTTAACCATTCGCCATAAAGACGGCAAGTTGACTGATGTTCTGTTTAATGGTTCGGTTTATAAAGATGAAGAAGAAAATGTTTTGGGTGTGGTGGTGGTTGCTAGAGACATTACTGAACAAAAAATATTTGAAAACGAATTGATTGACGCAAAACAGAAAGCGGAAAAAGCTACGAAAAAAGCGGAAGAATCGAACCAATTAAAAGAATCTTTTTTGGCAAATATGAGCCATGAAATTCGTACGCCAATGAATGCAATCATTGGTTTTTCAGATATTTTATATAAAAGAAAGTTAGGTACACAGGAAAAGGAATTTGTTGCCATTATAAAAACCGCTGGAGAAAATCTACTCAAAATAATTAATGACATTCTCGACATATCAAAAATTGAAGCGGGCATGATGACTTTTGAAGAAAACAATTTTAGCATTCAAGAAACATTTAAGTCGCTTAATACCATGATGTTGGGCAGAGCAAAAGAGAAAAATCTTGAATTGGTATTTAGCTGCGATGAAGATGTACCCGATACTTTACTTGGTGATGAAACCCGACTTGCTCAAATCATTATCAACTTGGTAGGTAATGCCATTAAGTTTACGAATGAAGGAAGCGTACAAGTACATGGGAAAGTGAGTAAAATGGATGAAAAAAATACGTTAGTAGAATTTTCAATAACCGACACTGGAATAGGAATACCTAAAGATAAATTAGCGACCATTTTTGAGCGATTTCAACAAGCAGAATCGCATACGACTAGAAAATATGGAGGAACGGGGCTTGGCTTGAGTATAGCCAAACAATTGATTGAACTCCAAGGTGGAAAATTAGCTGTTAAAAGCAAACTAGACGAAGGTTCGGTGTTTACTTTTTTTATCTCTTACAAAAATACAATCGAAATTCAGACACCATTGGTACAAATTGAAAAAAAGTATGATTTAGATGAGTTGAGTAAACTTAACATCTTGTTAGTTGAAGACAACCAATTAAACATAATGTTGATTTCAAGTTTATTTTCGGAAAACAATTTAAAATTACAAACAGCAGCAAACGGTAAGGTTTGTATTGAAATGCTTAAAACAAAGCATGACTTAACAAAATCTAAACTTTCAAAAAATTTTGACATTATTTTAATGGACATGGAAATGCCAGAAATGAATGGATATGAAGCGGTAAAAATTATCCGTAATAAACTAAAAAATAATGTTCCAATTATTGCCATGACTGCCAATGCAATGGCAGGAGAAAGAGAAAAATGCCTGGATTTAGGAATGAACGATTACATATCAAAACCCATAGATGCAACTCTACTTTTCGAAAAAATATATGGCTTAACGCTTAACTAAAAACTCTAAACCCTAAACTCTTAAAGCCATGATAAATACTGAACCCAATAACAACATAACAATTGTATGTAACTTCAACTACCTATCGGGGTTGATGGGTGGAAAAGAACATTTAATAAAAAAAATAATGGATACTTTTTTAATTCAAGTTAAAGAAGAGCTCGACTCCCTTAACGATGCTATTCTTAAAAAAGATTATGCCACCATAAAAAATTTGGCTCACACCATGAAATCAACGGTTTCAATTATGGGAATTTCTATACTTCATCCAATTTTACAAGAAATGGAAGAATTAGGAAAAAATTCAACGGCATTAGAACGAATAATTACCTTGAATAAACAACTCAATTTAATATGCAAACAAGCCTTCGAAGAAATTAAAGGCTACAGTTTCTCATCATAATATTATACACCTAAAACTTAAAGCCATGAATTTTTTTGAAAATCTATTTAAAAAAACTGCACCTCAACAACACACTATTTTTATTGTGGAAGACAATGAGGCTTATGCCAACTTACTAAAAGAGTTTTTAATGCTCCGTTTTCCAGAAATACTTACCATAAAACATTTTGTTACTGGCGAAGATTGTTTAAAAGAATCTTTCCAAATCCCTACAGTTATTATTATGGATCATTTATTAAATAAAAATCAAAGTAACGCTGCCACTGGACTTTCTATCATTAAAAAAATGAAAGCAGCTAACTCAAAATTAAATATTATTTTACTAAGTGCTCAAACAGAAATTGAAGTTGTTTCTAAAACAATTGCCAAATATGGAGGTATTTATATCCCAAAAAATGAGGAAGCATTTAATAAAATAGAAGAACAGGTTAAACAGTTTTTAAAAAAATAAAAATGCAAACATCACAACATAATTTAACAACTGAAGTGAATGGAATAACCATTTCTTATGATGATTTTAAGAGCGATTTAATTCCGATTATATTCATACACGGATTTCCTTTTAACAAATCTTCGTGGCAACCTCAGGTTGGTTTTTTTAAAAAAACCAACCGGGTTATTACTTATGATATTCGTGGCTTTGGTAATTCAAGTGCTGATGAAACTGAATTTAGCATGGATTTATTTGCTGATGATTTAATACTGTTTATGGATAAATTGGAAATTAGTAAAGCCATTGTTTGCGGTTTATCAATGGGTGGATATATTTTATTGAATGCTGTAAATCGTTATCCTGAAAGATTTGCTGCCATTGTTTTATGCGATACTCAATGTATTGCCGATTCGCCCGAAGCAAAAGAAAAACGATACCAAACCATGGAACAAATTAATGAAAACGGGCTCCACGATTTTGTACAAAGTTTTGCTGCTGTTATTTTCTATAAAGCACCATTAAAATTAGTTGATGATATGAAAAATGGTATGCTCACCACATCGCCAAAATCAATTGTTAAAACTTTAAAAGCCCTTGCCCTACGCAAAGACATGCAATCCTCACTTAAAAAAATTGCTGTTCCTACATTGGTACTTTGTGGTACTCAAGATGTTGTTACTCCATTAACTCAATCACAATTTTTGGTAGAGCATATTCCTAATGCTACCTTAAAAAGTATTGATCATGCAGGGCATTTATCCAATCTGGAACAACCCGATGAATTTAACCGACATCTACTCCGTTTTATTTCTAAAGTAGAATCAGCTACTTTTGCCAATACGCTCGTAAAGGTGTGAATTACATAATTACTTTCTAATGTTGTGTAATAGGTAAGCAGTAATAGTTGTTCAAATTTGTTTAGATAATGGAGGGTTCTAAAAATTAACTTTTTTCTTCCCCTCTAATAAGAGGGGTAGGGGTGTGTAAAAAATAAAACTCTATTTTTAGAACCCTCCTAATGTTCATTCATAAATCTAACCAAAATGTACAACAAATTTCAAATTATAGTAATCATGGCTGTTCTATTATTTTTTCCAAAAATAAATTATGGTCAAGCCCCTAACTTAGGAACAGCTTCAAATTTTACCTTATTTACAGCAGATGGTGCATTTACCAATACTGGTGAATCAACTATAACAGGTGATATTGGTACTAATTTAGGTGCATTCTCAGGATTTCCTCCAGGCGTAGTAAACGGACAAATACATGTAGTTGATGCAACTTCATTGCAAGCTGCAGCAGATGTAATTGCTGCTTACGATTTTTTAACAGGAGTTGCTTGTGATACTACCATTGGGCTTACATTAGGGAACAACCAAATTCTTACTCCACATGTTTACTGTTTGGGAGGAGCAGCAACCTCATTAAACGACACACTTTTCTTAAATGCACAAGGTAATGCTAGTGCTTTATTTATATTTAAGATAAATGGTGCGTTGACAACGAACAAATTTTCCAACATCATATTAATTAATTCAGCTAGTTTAGACAATGTTTATTGGCAAATAAATGGAGCCTTAGAAGTAGGCGATAGTGCTGTTTTTAGAGGTACTGTACTTGCAAATGGAGCTATCAATTTATTGTTAAACTCATCGCTTGAAGGTAGGGGGCTTTCTCGGGCAGGTGCTATAAATACCTATACTATAAATGCTACATTGCTAGCACCTTCAACTTTACCAATTGGGTTAATCTATTTTAATGGATTAAATGAACATTCCTATAATTCGTTTTCTTGGTCAACCGCTACCGAAATAAATAATGATTATTTTACTTTAGAAAAAACAACTGATGCCCTAAATTTTATAGAGGTGGTAAAAACAAACGGTGCCGGAAACAGTAATACACCACTGTTTTATTCAATCATTGATTATTATCCGACCAAAGGGCTGTCGTATTACAGACTTAAACAAACAGATTTTAATGGGGAATATACCTATTCAAAACTAGTGATGATTGATGTTCCTAACCAACTAACCGAAGATTTTAGCATTTATCCCAATCCATTTAGTACTTCTGCAACAATTACAATAAGTGATGCTTCGCAACTTAAAAATGTTGAATTAAGAATATACAATGTTTTAGGAGAGGAAGTGATGGTAAAAATTATCACAGCACAAAGCACCACTATTGATACTAAAGATTTTCTATCAGGAATTTATTTTTATCAACTAACTGATAACCATAAAACCATCCAGTCAGGCAAATTGATTGCTCGGCAGTAATAACTATTGTTCATGTGTGAATGTTGTAATTCCTTCTTAAAGTTGTGTAACACTTTTCCCCATCAAGCCATTTACCTTTATCCTATTGCAAAAATTCATTTGCAACATAAAAGTAACTAAAATGAAAAAAATAACTTTTTGCTTAATGGTAGCAGGTGCATCATTAACATTTCCATCAAATGCCGCAACAATTACTACTTCTGAACCCATTTCAAAATCAATAACAGAGGAAGAAGCGAATACTTTGGTGTTAAGATTAGATGAAATAAATACTATCGACAAATCATCAATGAGTCACGCTGACAAAAAAGAATTGCGGAGCGAAGTTAAATCAATCGAAAAACAATTGCGTACAAGCAATGGTGGAATTTATCTATCTGGCGGAGCGATTATCATCATTATCATATTAATAATTATTTTATTTTAATGATATGGAAAAAGAGAAAGAGTTGAATAGAAACATTCTCAAAATTACCTTAAATATTAAGGAACAATATCCTGAGTTGGGTAAATATTTGGAAGAAATGCCCATAACAATTCCAACTGAAAAATTTCCAATAATAACTCCAAAGGTTTTACAGGATTATTATCAGTCATTGACTTCATTGTTAAATAACTACCTGCTGGAAGAGTTTTGTAACAATGAAATAGATTAACAATTTTTGGTTTAGGGTTGGGTTAATTACGTTTTTTTAATTTTTCGGGATACATTAGTACAGGAAAAAAGTCCGTTACATAGATTTTACTAATGGATTGATTTACATAATAAATAATCTTTATTTCAAAGTTTCTCGTTTCCTTGTATAGTATAAACCTAAATTGTTGTGGATATTTTTTTAATACTGGTTCTAAACTTCCTCTTTCTAGCATTGTTGAAAGACTTGCTACTGATGCAATGATGTTATCGTCTATTTCTGAGGCTCTTTTTAAACTAAAATTCTTAATTAAGTAAGTCAAAATCTCTTCTTGATATCTTTTTTCTGCCGGATAGGTTATTTCTACCTCGAAGCTTTGTTGTTCAACCATTCTTTATTGTTCGCTTGAAATGTACTTAATGTAATTGTTTGTCCTTCTTCTATGGCTTTTATTGATTTTTCTGCTCTATATTGTAAGTGTGCTTGCTTCAATAAATTTTCATACTGTTGCAATATCCCTTCTTCTTTTATCTGCATTAATTTTTCTATTAATTCTAGTTTTTTTGTTTCTATACTCATCTTATTGCGTTTAGGGTTATTACAAATTTAACTTTATTTTCTGTTTTTTGTTATCACAATTTGTGATTTTACGTTTTTAAACCGGATGGAACTGGTCAATATCTTTCTGTAAACCACTTCTCCCGAAAGCATCCGTTGGTGAGCCATTTTATAAGAATAACTCCACATTTTTTTCCAAGTTTTATTTCTTTTGCTTACATCACAAGCAGCCGTATGCTCTTTGCTTACCCTTCCTACTTGCGATAAAACATACTCGTTATGCTTGGAGAAGAGGGGAGTGTGTAATACAATAAGCTAACGGTCGGCGGTATGAAACGTTGGGGATTGCGGGCTACTATCCTGTCCAGTTACACCGAACTTGATGCGGGGCAGAACACTTGCATAACCAATTAAACCCCAATGTTTTATACCGCTTGTTATGCACTGGCGGTTCTTGTTTCTGTCTGTATGTTTGTCATTTAATGCAATCATATTAAACTTGTCATTTCAATTCTGTCTGTGTCGCCTGTGTGTTGGCGTGTTTTAATTTTTTCTTTTTAGCGTGGGAGAAAAATTTTGAAGTTCTTCTCTTGGGCTGGCTTTGCAAGCTCTTTTAAAAACGTTAGCGGTGCTTATTTTTGCTCCGTTCGGCATAGCTCAAACAAGTTTGGCACTGCTCTCTCTTATCGCAAAAAATGGTTTTAGCGTGGGTTGGTGCGGTTTTGTGTGTGCTTGCAATTGCGTTGGCTACTCCAATTTCAGGGCTTCATATTCCTTTTTGCTTAAACTAAACTCCGGGTCTATTGCTTTTACTTCGTTATAGGTGAGTTTGTAAAGTTGGTAAACTATTTTGTCTATTTCTTGTTAATTTTTTTAATTTCTTTATCCAAATCAGAGAGGTATTTTTTATCCTGTTCTATTCTAAATTGTTCATATTCGTTTTGAGCTTTTTCTATTGCTTGTTCGTGGGATATATTACCCGAATTGGGCAAAACATCTAAACTACTACTTTCTAAAAATTTATTGGTTCTTTCCAACCAATCTTGCATATTCATTAATTGGTTTCTTCGGGCTTGAAACTCTGCTAAATCCAAAAAAGCACTTACCAATAAGTTTAAATCGCCAATTTCGTTTTCGGCTAAATAATTTTTAGCAATGGTTACATCACTTTTTAAAATTTTGCCATCGGGAGAGTTTTTCCAACTGGTTAAACCCATATATTCTTTTGATTTATTGGCTCTACTAAAAATTATTTCGGCTGCTGTTTTACCTGTAATAGCAAAGTGCAATTTGTTTTGCACCATTTTATAAAACAGTTTGGTTTCTTCTGCATTTTTAGAGTAGTCGGCACTACATTGTTCAAAAATATCTCCTAATTTTTGGTAAAACCTTCTTTCACTGGCTCGTATTTCTCGAATACGTTCGAGCAACTCATCAAAATAATCTTTGCCAAAGGGTTTGCCATTTTTTAGCATTTCATCATTTAGTACAAACCCTTTTAGTACAAACTCTTTTAAGGTTTTTGTTGCCCAAATACGAAATTGAGTAGCTTGTTTTGAATTTACACGGTAACCAACTGCGATAATAGCATCGAGGTTATAAAATTTTGTTTTATAATTTTTACCATCACTGGCAGTTGCCGAGAAATCCTCGGTAACTGAATTTTGCTCTAATTCGCCACTATTAAATATTTTTTTTAAATGCAACGATACATTATCGGTACTGCAACCAAACAAAGTAGCAATGGCTTTTTGTGTAAGCCAAAAAGTGTCTTTTAAGTATGTAACTGTTATGTTTACATTACCACTTTCGTTGCTGTATAGTATTATTTTGTTTTCCATTATGCATCCAATTTCAGGGCTTCATATTCCTTTTTGCTTAAACTAAATTCAGGGTCTATTACTTTTACTTCGTCATAAGTGAGTTCGTAGAGTTTGTAAACTAGGTTGTCGATTTCTATTCATCTTGAAGTCTAAAATTTATTTCATACTTCTTAATAAAATTTATTTCTTCTTTTGTCAAACCATAAATGGGCCCGATAATGTCATCAATTTTGTCAATTAAATGTTTGGACTTACCAATTTTGTATTCTTTGAAAGAATTTATGTTCGTATACTTTTCTGTTAATCTAACATTTACATTACTTTCAATGTCTTTTAAATATTCAGCATAAACTGATTCAAGTTTTTCTTTGACGGTTTCATTGAATTTATTTAATGGAATACCAAAAACTTCTATTTCGTAAGACTTTAAATCTAAATTGTTTGAAAAGATCTGATAAAACCAAAAATATAAATTACTGCTAAGTATTGCTCCAATAGTATTTGCAATGTTTTTATCAAAATAAATAGGTCTTTCTTTTGTAGAACCTGTAGAATAGTTTGTTATAATTTTGTAATACCTGCCACCTGTAGTTCTATAAAAAATTGATTTTCCTTTTTGTTTCAATAAATCTCCAATTTTAGTGTCGTTTGCAAATATTTTGCTCAAGATTTTCCTTTCTATATCAAGACTAATTTTAGGATACCTGCCTTGTATTTTGTAGTCCTTAACTTCGATAAACTCTAAATTATCAACCAAGTGTTTTAAATTCAACTCACTATTCTTGCGATACATTTTAGTCGAGTATATTCTTTCGCAAGGCTTGCCATCTTTTTTTAAATAAAGAATTGAAGTATTAACCACAGCATTTTCAAAAACTGGCTGAGGCCTAACGGAATATGAAGAAACTTTAATTTCACTACAATCACTTTCAATCATTCTATGCACCCCTGTCATTGAATCACTTGAAGTGATGGAAATTGGAACAATGTAATGAAGATTACCACCTGTGTTTGCCAAATTATGTCCTAGTTCAATAAATAAAGTGAAAGTATCTACAGAACCCTTTTGCACACATTTAATGGTTTTAGCGGTTTCATATTTATTTTGAAAAAAGAATTTGTCTATTGCGTTTAGTTTGGCTCCATAAGGCGGATTGCCAATCACAATATCAAAACCTAATTTTACAGCAATTTGGGCATTCATTACTTCCGGGAAATCAAGTTTCCAATCAAAGAAATGCAAAGGTTCTTCTGGTTTTGCTTTGAGTTTTTTAAGTTTTTCAATTTGTTGTTGCCAACCCAAAGTTTCCAGGAAACGTTCTGTTTGTTTGGTAATGGCTTTCCCGTTTCCTGTGGGACGGGTTTCAATGCCTTCGGTTTTTACCATCAACTCCAACTGGTTAATCAGTAAATCAATTTTTAGTTTACGGATATCAGCCGCCAGCTTTTTCTTGTCGCTTGCGGGGTTAAAAAATTCCTTTTGTTCGGTGCTAATTTTTTTAAGCAATTCGCCTTTTTGCCTTACTAAATCGGCACCAAAAAGACCGTGGCTGGTTTCGTTCAGTGTCCAGTCAATATCAATTATGTCATCCCCCAGTTTGCTTACCAAACTATTGCCTACTACAATTTTATAATCGAGATTGGGCAAGGCTTTGGGTTCGGGTTCGTCCACAATCAAACTTAGCCAAAAACGCAAACGGGCTATGTCCACCGCACCTTTTTCAATGTCCACACCATAAATGCTGTTTTGGATGATGTTAAGTTTTACGGCTGAAGCATCAAAACCACCCCGACCTGCGGCCACCCCTCCTAAGGAGGGGAATTCGTAGCAATATAAAGTTTGTTTGGCGGTAAATATTTCGTGCAACAAACCCATAGGAAATGCCCCCGAACCAATAGCAGGGTCGCAAATTTTTACGCTGTCAAGCGCATCGTTAATATGTTGAATTTCGTATTGGTTAAGATTCTGTGGGTCTTTGTATTTAATTAGGTGAATTACTTTCTCCTCCCAATTTTCCTCCTTTGGAGAGGTAAGTGGTGTTTCATTCCCCTCCTTTGGAGGGGTGCCCTTTAGGGTGGGGTGGTCAAAAAGCATTTCCATCACCCCATTCATATTTTGCATAACATCTGCTACTGGAATATGAATTATTTCTAAACCCAAATTTTTCAAATATGTATCTCTCTCAGCATCATATTCCTGTTTATAATCGTGGCTACTGCCGTCAATTTCAATTACAACATTGCAATTTGTGCAGAAAAAATCAACAATGTAATTGCCAATGATTTTTTGGCGATCGAAATCAAATCCTTTAAACCCTTTATTTTTCACTCTGTTCCAAAATAGAACTTCAGACAGATTTCCAGCTTTTCTTAATTTGCGGGCTCTTTCTTTAAGTTTGGGATTATATGGGAGTTCGAAATAGCTTTTGCTTGCTCTTTTTACCACCCCGGTCTTCGACCACCCCTCCAAAGGAGGGGAATTTACTACCCCGTGAGACTTCGTCTGCCACCCCTCCAGTGTAGGGGGATTTTTTAGGTATTCGATCAAACTTTCCTGACACATATAATGCACAATTTCTTTAGGCGTATAATAGGCCCCTTTGTCTTTGTTGTCTTCCAGCAGGTTTTCAAAAATATGTCCCAACATTTCGGGGTCAACGGCTACGGTATGGTCGTTGGGGTCGTCTTCGTAAATGGTAAAGTTGTATTGATTGAAAAAGTCGAATAAATTTTTAAATAATTGCGCATTAAAAATCAGGTTACGGTGTT
>JAVHRO010000096.1:0-11883 GCA_036171675.1 Vicingus sp.
TTAAATTACGATATTCTTCGGTGTAACGATGTCTTTTTTATAAATATACAGAAGTTGTTTTCTTGAATCTGGAGACGGATAATCATCCGTCTCTACGAATATTCCACGTCATTCCGTGCTTGACACGGAATCTTTTTATAGTTAAAACCACGAGCAGGATGCGGTTAGCTGGTAAATTTATAATCTTATCGCTGTGCCATTAATATTTTCTAATTTTGCATGAAAAATGCAGAAAAGAAAATTTAAAATGTCAAGCTGCCGTGGGATATTAGCAAATGTTTACTATTATCTTTTCAAGTCGAAGAATTTCATCTAGATGAAATCTACTTACAGATTTAATAAAAATATTATCATCAAGGAATTCAATTTCAAAACCTTTTTCATTTTCAAAATGTTTCAATATTTGGTTTATGTAAAGCAAATTATTAGTCTTTTTATATGTGAAAGATTCATAACCATTTAATTTCAGTTCATCATCATTTCTAAAAAAATCAAAAACCTTTTCAGACACTTTCTTTTCCCTTAAGTAATAGTGTCCAAGATTATGTTTTATTTTAACCCAAAACATTAGCTGTGATTCTATGCATCCTTCGTTGTATCTAGTATCACCTTGGATTTGAATCGTTGGAGAAAATATAAAACCGTTAAAATAATCTGGTTTAAATAAACTATCATAACTCCAATCATCATACTTGTCTAAGATTCTTAATTTTTCAAGAATATTTATTTCTTCTTCTGAAAATTTTGCTTTTTTATAATTAGTAGTTGTAATTAAATAATTTAAAGCTGTTAAAGAATCTTTTTCTTCCTTTGTTTGGAATTTTTCTAATTCTCTAAGGTCAATAGGTTTGAATTCATTATCGTGATTAATCCAATGGCCTGATTCAGCCTGCTCTAAAGTTATTTTTGTTCCAGTTTCTGGGTCATAAAGATGTTCGTCTTCTAAACTTTCTGCTATATACTTTTCATACTGTTTTTCCTTTTTGGTTTTTCTCATTGAAATCCAGAAGGTAAATGCAATAATTGAAATACTGAAGAAAATTATTAAAAAATCACTCATTAATTAAGGAATATCCGCCATATACGTTTTCAAATATACAAAATAAAGTAAATTATAAAAACATTGATTATAAGTGTGTTGCGTTATTAGTTGTATAGTTAAGCGTTTAATCTACGTATAATCAAAAAGTACGACTAAGTTGTTTTCTAAAACTCCAAATAAAACGCTTTCGTAAGGTTTTGGTAGGCTGGGGTGTAAACGTGTCGCTGGTTGGTTTCTATAGTTAAGGTTTCTTTTTTTATTTCTTTTTCGTGTAACGAAAATTCCATCAATACACGTTTGGGTGGTTTGGCTAAGTTGGGTTTTACTTCGCACAAGCGGTTGAGGTAAAGTTGGTTTGTTTTTGCTAATTCAATAAATGCTGTAGCAGCAGCAAAAGGCAATATCACGCAAAATAAACCATCGGGCAAAAGCAAGTTGGCTACAGCTTGCAACAAGTCGTTAAACGAAAGTTCGTCGGTGTGCCGGGCAAGGTTTTTTGCTTCGTTACCTGATTTGGAAGAGTTTACAAAAAATGGAGGGTTCGAAACAATCAATTGGTATTTTTTGTTGGGTTTAAAATCTTGTAAGGCAATGTGGTGAGCTGTTATGCGGTTGTCCCAAGTGCTATTTTCTACATTGGCTTTGGTTTGCAAAAAAGCATTTTCGTTAAGGTCGATAGCATCAACGATGCTGTTGGCATTACGTTGGGCTAACATCAAAGCTATTAAACCTGTTCCTGAGCCAATGTCTAAAACAGCTCCATTGGGTGTTTTGGTCCAAGCGCCCAATAAAACGCCATCAGTGCCTACTTTCATGGCACATAGGTTTTGTTGTATAGCAAACTGTTTAAATTGAAATTTGGTACTCATTTCTTATGTTTAGTTACTGCTCCTCTCCTGCGTAGGCAGGAGTCTAGACCAAAATAGCATTCCTATTAATTCGAATAGAATAAGAAAAATACTGGTTCCCTGCCTTCGCAGGGACGAAGATAGCGAAAAGACGGCGAAAGAAAGGTTGTGAAAATGAAGTTTTCATCCGAATAGTGATTCCTTAGAGTGGAAAAGCCACCGCAGTTTATTCCAAATAGATATCAATCAATCCTTCAGGAGCATCAATTTCTACGATTTTTTCAGCTCTGTTTACGGTTTTAATAATTTGGTCGGTTATTGGAATCAAGATTTCTTTTTCTTGAGTGTTTTTAATTTCAAAAACGGCTTGTTGAGGTAATTCAAGCACATTAAAGATTTCGCCAATTTCCCCTTTGGTGGTATCAACAACTTTAAAACCAACTACTTCGTGGTAATAAAATTTGTTGCCTGTTAGTTTAGGAAGTTTGGTTAGTGGAAGATACAATTCCTTTCCAACCAATAATTCTGCTTGGGTAGCATCGTTAATATCGTCAATTTTGAGTTTTATAGTGCCGTTGTTTAGCACTTGGGCGGAGGATATAAAAAAAGGAATCAGTGAATTGTCGTTTTTGTTTAAACGAACCAACACTGATTCCAATTTTTTGTATTTTTCAGGATGATCTACATCAAGTTTGGCGATGAGTTCTCCTTGTTTAGCATGAACTTTAGAAGTGTAACCTAAATAAAAGCACTCTTCAATGTTCATGATTTATTCTTCAGTTTTTGCTTCTTTTTCTGCAGGAGCTTCAGTTTCTGGAGTTGCTTCAGCAACTACTTCTGGAGCAGCTTCTTCTACTACTTCTGGAGCAGGAGTATTTTTTGCTAATATTTCAGCAGCTTTTTTTGCATTTGCTTCTTTTTCAGCTTCAAGTCTAGCTTTTTCTGCAGCTACAGCAGCGTTACTTAAACCTTCTTTTTTACCAACAATCTTACCTTCTTTTTCACTCAACCAAGCAGCAAATTTTTTGTCGGCTTGTTCTTGTGTTAAAGCACCTTTTACCACTCCTTTATCAAGGTGGTTTTTGTAAATTACTCCTTTGTATGAAAGAAGAGCTTTACAAGTGTCGGAAGGTTGAGCACCAGTTTTTACCCAATGTAAACTTCTTTCGAAGTCAATGTTAATTGTTGCGGGGTTGCTGTTTGGATTGTACGTGCCTAATTTCTCAATAAATTTCCCATCTCGTGGGGCACGTCCGTCAGCTACAACAACATGGAAAAAAGCGTGTCCTTTTTTACCAAATCTTTGTAATCTAATTCTAGTAGGCATTTTTTTTAATTTTGTTGTTAATAATTTTTTTAAGGCTGCAAATGTAAACTTTTGTTTGTTATTTCAAAAGTTTTATTCAGATATTATTCAGTCTCAGTTTGATATAAGCTTTTTACATGAAACCTAACTCTAATTTTGCTTCTTCACTCATCATGTCTTTGGTCCAAGGTGGCTCCCATGCCAACTTAACTTTTGATGATTTTATGCACCATAAACCTTCCGTTTTTTGTCTAACCTCTTCAGGCAAACTTTCAGCAACAGGACATGATGGCGATGTTAATGTCATTACAATTTCCACATTAAATTCATGGTCAATATTTATTTCATAAATTAATCCCATTTCATAAACATCAACAGGTATTTCAGGGTCATAAACTGTTTTTAACACCTCAATAATTTGAATTTCTACATCTTTTTTTGTGGGGCTTTCTAAGTTTTTTTTGTTTTCTTCCATTGTTTTTCAGTTTGTAAATTAAAAGATTATAAAGGTTGATTAAAGTTACTTTTAACTTTCTACTTTATTAACTTTTAACTAAGCGTTAGCCTTTGTGCTGAAGGCAATAGCATACATTTTAATTTGTTTTAACATTGCCAGCAACCCATTGCTTCTGGTTGGCGATAAATGTTCTTGTAATCCTATTTTATCAATAAAAAATAAGTCGGCATCTATTATTTCTTTTGGTGTATGTCCAGAAAATACACTAATTACTAATCCTACAATTCCTTTGGTTATAATCGCATCGCTATCGGCTGTAAATATTATTTTACCGTCAACCAGCTCTGCATGCAACCAAACTTTACTTTGACAACCTTTTATTAAATTTTCTTCTACTTTGTATTTTTCATCTATAATTGGTAAATCTTTCCCTAAATCTATGATGTATTGATATTTCTCCATCCACTCATCAAATAGAGCAAATTCTTCTATTATTTCTTCTTGTTTTTCTTTAATGGTCATCTTATTTAAGCATAGTTATAGCACGTTGAAGTGCAGCAATAAAAATATCTATTTCTTTAAAAGTGTTGTAAAATGCAAACGAAGCTCTTGCTGTTCCAGGAACATTCAACCTGTTCATTAAAGGTTCTGTACAATGATGCCCGGTTCTTATCGCAACTCCTAATTTATCTATTATCATTCCGATATCCGAAGGGTGAGTTCCATTCACAACAAATGACAAAACACTTGCCTTATTTGTTGCTTCGCCAATAATCCGAACGCCTTCTATTTGTTTTATTTGTTCGGTAGCATAAGCCAACAGTTCATGCTCATATTTTTCAATTTTATCAATACCTATTGAATTCATATAATCTACGGCAATACCCAAACCAATTCCACCGACAATGTTTGGTGTTCCTGCTTCAAATTTATGAGGCAATTCATTGTACGTCGTTTTTTCAAAAGTTACGGTTTTAATCATGTCGCCACCGCCTTGATAAGGAGGTAAATCGTTTAAAATGGCTTCTTTTCCGTATAAAATTCCAACGCCAGTCGGACCCAACATTTTATGTCCTGAAAAAGCATAAAAATCACAATCTAAATCCTGAACATCTACTTTGGTGTGAGGAACAGCTTGTGCTCCGTCTATTAAAACTGGAATATTTAATGCGTGAGCTTTGGCGATAATTTCTTTGATGGGATTGATTGTTCCTAATGTATTGGAAACATGCGTGATGGCTACAAGTTTGGTTTTATTGGATAGTAGTTTTTTAAATTCATCCAACAACAATTCACCTTTATCGTTGATAGGAATTACTTTTAAAATTGCTCCTTTTTCTTCACAAATTAGTTGCCAAGGAACAATGTTGGAGTGATGTTCCATGGTGGAAATGATAATTTCATCTCCTTTTTTCAAGTATTTTTTACCAAAACTTGATGCCACCAAATTAATGCTGTCTGTCGTTCCTTTGGTAAAAATTATTTCGTGTGAATGTTTTGCTTTTACGAAACTTTTGATTTTTTCACGGGCAACTTCATACGCATTGGTTGCTTCCTGACTTAACGTGTGAATTCCTCGGTGAATGTTACTGTTTTCGTATTCATAATAATGCGAGACGGCATCAATTACCACTTGTGGCTTTTGCGAGGTTGCTCCATTATCAAAATAAACCAAAGGCTTACCGTTTACTTCTCTTTTTAAAATAGGGAAGTCTTTGCGGATACTTTCGATATCTAATATTTGAGTAGTTTTAAGCAAATCTCTCTTCAATTTTAGTATTAATGTAGTTGTGTAAAGCATCTATTGAAACTTTTTCCAACGTATCTTTCGCAAAAGCGTTAATCATTAAATTGATTGCACTTTTTCGACTCACTCCTCTCGATTGTAAGTAGAATACTGCTTCCTCATCAATTTGACCAGTGGTTGAACCGTGACTACATTTTACATCATCGGCATAAATTTCTAGTTCTGGTTTTGAATTTGAAACAGCATCATCCGATAATAAAATAGTGTTGTTTTTCTGAAAAGCGTTGGTTTTTTGAGCATGTTGACGCACAAAAACTTTTCCGTTAAAAACACCTGTTGATGAGTTGTCTAAAACCCCACGATAAATTTCGTTGGAATTACAGTGTGGTTTTTTATGGTCAACAATAGTATGATTGTCAGTGTGGTCTTGGTTTTTACCTAGATACAATCCACTCAAATTGGTCTCACAATTTTCGGCATCTACTTCAATAGTTAAATTGTTTCGAACCAAAGCACCATTATATGTGGCTGTATTTATCGTAAAATGGCTATTTGTTTTTTGATAAACATATTCGGTTGAAATACTATAGTTTTCTTCCTCTTTATCTTGAAATTTGTTGTATTCTAGTTGGGCATTTTCTCCAACAACTATTTCCGAAACACTATTGATAAAGTTTTCTTTCCCATTAAAATTCACAAACGATTCAATAATTTTTATTGAGCTGTTTTTATCAGCGACAAATAAATTTCTAGTTTGAGTTAGTGAATGGTCTTGAGTAGTAATATTGATGATGTGATAAGGTTTTTCAGCAACTTTATCTTTATCAATTTGAATAAAAACGCCATCGGTATGAAAAGCATTGTTAATTGCTAAAAAAAGTTCGTTTCTGTTTTTGGTGTATTGGTTAAATGAGGATTTCAACACATCAATATTGTTTTGTTTTGACTGAGAAAGTGATAAAACAATAATTCCTTCTTGTTCTTTAATAGTTGATAATTCAGCATTGTAAAAACCATTGACCAACACGATAATATTTGCTTCAAGGTTTGGAATTAAAAAGGGTTGGATAGAATTAATCATTCCTTTTACAACCTGATATTTTTTATTGACAATTTTTCCCAATCGGGTATATTTCCAAAATTCAGTACTTGAAGTTGGTAATTCAAGTCGTTCAATTTCTGATAAAGCTTCTTTACGAAGATTTTGATAATATTCTCCTTCAACGCTAAAATCTAATGATTTGAATGTTTCGAGCAGTTGATCTTTTTTAGGGGTTGACGGTTGAACAATAACTTGTTGAAGCTCTTCCAATTTTTTGTTTTCCATTTTCAAATATTCAAATTGGTGCATTTTCAAATTAATTCTTTTATCCAATCGTATCCTTTTTCTTCCAATTCCAACGCTAATTCTTTACCTCCGGTTTTAACTATTCTTCCGTTGTACAACACGTGTACAAAATCCGGAACAATATAATCTAACAATCGTTGGTAGTGGGTAATTACAATGGTTGCATTTTTGGGAGATTTTAACTGATTTACTCCTTTTGCAACAATTCGTAACGCATCAATATCCAATCCTGAATCGGTTTCATCTAAAATAGCCAACTTAGGATTGAGCATTGCCATTTGAAAAATTTCGTTTCTTTTTTTCTCACCACCTGAAAAACCTTCATTAACGGAACGATTTGCCAATTTGGCATCCAATTCTACTAAAGCAGATTTTTCTTTAACCATTGCTAAAAATTCTTTTGCAGAAACAAGCTCCATCCCTTTATATGCTCTAGTTTCGTTAATGGCTGTTTTTAAAAAATTAACGTTACTAACTCCAGGAATTTCAATGGGGTATTGAAAAGCTAAGAAAACACCTTCTCTTGCCCTATCTTCTGGACTTAACTCTAACAAATCTTTACCGTCTAAGGTTACACTTCCTGATGTTACGGTATAATTTTCTCTACCTGCTAAAACAGCAGATAAGGTACTTTTTCCTGCCCCATTTGGTCCCATAATAGCATGTACTTCACCAGATTTTATTTCAAGGTTTATTCCTTTAAGAATTTCTTTGCCGTTAATTGACGCATGTAAGTTTTTAATTTTTAGCATTTTAATATATTTTAATGTACTCTTTTAACACACCCCTAACCCCTCTCAAGAGGGGAATTCTCCTCCCCCTTGGGGAGGTCGGGAGGGGATTTATCCCACACTTCCCTCCAAACTAATTTCTAATAATTTTTGTGCTTCCACAGCAAATTCCATGGGTAGCTTGTTTAATACATCTTTACAATAACCGTTTACAATCAAGTTGATGGCTTTTTCGGTACTTATTCCACGTTGATTGCAATAGAACAATTGGTCTTCTCCAATTTTTGAAGTGGTTGCTTCGTGTTCTAATTTTGCAGTACTATTTTTTACTTCAATGTAAGGAAACGTATGAGCTCCGCAGTGGTCGCTCATTAATAATGAATCACATTGGGTAAAGTTTCGAGCATTGGTTGCATTTTTATTGATTTGAACCAATCCACGATAAGAGTTGTTGCTAAAACCAGCAGAAATTCCTTTCGAAATAATGGTGCTTTTAGTGTTTTTTCCCAAATGAATCATTTTGGTTCCTGTATCAGCTTGTTGATAATTGTTGGTTACCGCAACAGAGTAAAATTCACCAATAGCATTATCTCCTTTTAAAATGCAAGAAGGATATTTCCAAGTAACGGAAGAACCAGTTTCTACTTGTGTCCAAGATATTTTTGAGTTGTTGTGACAAATTCCTCTTTTGGTTACGAAGTTGTAAATTCCACCTTTTCCATCTTTATCGCCTGGATACCAGTTTTGTACGGTTGAATATTTTATTTCTGCACCATCTAATGAAATCAACTCAACCACAGCTGCGTGTAATTGATTTTCATCTCTCGATGGAGCTGTACAACCTTCTAGGTAACTAACATAACTATTTTCATCAGCAATCAATAAAGTCCGTTCAAACTGACCAGTATTGGCTTCGTTGATTCTAAAATAGGTTGAAAGCTCCATCGGACAACGAACCCCTTTTGGTATGTAACAAAACGAACCGTCAGAGAAAACAGCAGAATTTAATGCAGCATAGAAGTTATCGGTGGAAGGAACTACGGAGCCTAAATATTTTTTTACCAATTCTGGATGGTTTTTGACGGCTTCGCTAAACGAACAAAAAATAACACCCAGTTCTTTTAGTTTATCTTGAAAAGAAGTTTTTACAGAAACCGAATCAAAAACAAAATCGACAGCAACTCCAGAAAGGGCTTTTTGTTCATCCATAGAAATCCCGAGTTTATCCATCGTAGCTTTCATTTCTGGGTCAATATCGTCCCAACTTACTTCTTTTTTTCCTTTAGGTGATGAGTAATAAGAAATATCTTGAAAATCTATTGCAGGATAGCTAACATGAGCCCAACGTTTTTCGACCATTGTTTTCCAGTGGGCAAAAGCTTTTAATCTAAAATCTAACAACCATTTTGGTTCCTCTTTTTTTGATGAAATTAATCGTACCACTTCTTCGGATAATCCTTTTGGAATAACTTCTGATGCTATATTACTTGTAAAACCATATTTATATTCTTGGTCTTTAAGTTCTTTTTTTAATTCTTCTTCTGAGTAGGCCATTTTATTAGTTCAAAGTTTAGTGTTTGAGGTTTGGAGTTTGTTAACATTGAACTTCAAACCTCAAATTAGAAATTACAGTGAAAAACTCTCCCCACATCCACAAGTTCTGTTAGCGTTTGGGTTTTTAAAAATAAATCCCTTTCCGTTTAATCCACCTGAAAAATCTAATTCGGTTCCAGCCAAGTATAAGATGCTTTTTTTGTCGCAAACGATTTTTATTCCTTTGTCTTCAAATACTTTGTCGTCATCAGTTATCACATGATCAAAACTTAAGTCGTAGCTTAAACCTGAGCAACCACCACCTTTTACACCAACTCGAATAAAGCTATCTTTTGGTGATTCGCCCTCCTCCATTAACCTGACGGCTTGTTTTTTTGCGTTTTCTGAAACTGTTATCATAATTTTTTCTTATTTAGATTCATTCTAAATTAGAGCAAAAGTACCCAAAAAATGGTAGTGGAACAAAAATCTCCGAATAAATTTTATAAAAAAAAATGAAATAGATTAAATCCAGCCTTTTAATTTGTAAAAAGCTATGGCTAAATATTCGCGATACACACGAATTTGATATCCTAAATGGTTCCAGAATTGATAACGAAGCTGGATATTGTTTCCAATGTTTGGTATTGCCTTGTTACCACCTAATTTCTCATCGTTAAAGCTAAAGTCGGCTTCCATTTCTTGAGCCCAAGAAGGCTCACCGGAAACATTGGTTAATCCAACTTTATTTAAACATTTTATCGAACGATAAATATGTTCGGGAGATGTAATTAAAAGAATTGGGGCATTTTTCTTAATTATTTTTTGAACTTGTTGTGCTTGAGAACGAGTATTAGTACCAATATTCTCAAAAATAATCCGATTAGGATTTACCCCTCTTAATACAATTTCTTGTTTCATTAAACAACACGAAGCATTCGGATCAGCAGTATCACCAGGCATGGTAACAATTACTTTTGCATTTGTGAAAATGTTCGCTACTTCAGCGGTCTTATAGGTCCTCATTAACCCCGATTCACTAGGAATACCACCGCCACTCATAACCACGATGTATTCGGGAGGAGAGGTTAACTTGGTTTCAGAAACACTCAAATCGTAAAACATCCAAAAAGGAAGTGTGGTAAAAGATAATGCAATAATGATTGAAAAAAAAATACCATGTACAATTAAGAACCATATACTAAATAATTTTAGCTTGGGTAATATTTTTTTAAGTGTTTTGATAAATACGAAATTACAGAAAGTTTATAAAGTTGCATTTACTAATTGAATTTACAGAAACTAAAGAGTTTATTCTCTCTATAATTTTTAATAATTATTTTAACGCCAGCCTATTAAAAAAAATTAATGAATAAATCAGCTCGTTCCCAATCATAAATATTTGTAATTTCACAAAAAATTTATTTGAAATCCATGCGATATTTTATTGAAACTTGTACATTGTTTATAGCGTTTATAACTCTATTTGCTTGTAATGGAAACGACCAAAAAACAGTAAATCAAACCCCATCGTTTATTGTTGACGCAAACATCAAGGATTTAAACTATAAAAAAGCCTATCTCGCTGATAGAAAGGATGGAGATTTTGTTAGTCTGGACTCTTGTGTTATTTTAAATGGTAAATTTTCATTTACTGGAAAATTAGCCTTACCTGAAGTTCGTTATATTTATTTTGATGAAGGAAATGAAGTATTCTCCATCTTTATTGAAAATGATTCCATTAAAATTTCAGGTTCATTATTAACTCCTGAAGACCTTAAAATTGAAGGTGGGCCGACTCAACAATTATTTAATGAGTTTAAAGCAACTATAAAAACGCACGATGATAAATTAAATGACATAAATAATAAATACGATATAGCAAGTTCAAATGGTAATGAAGAAGAATTAGCAAAAATTGAAGCCGAATACAACGCTGCAGATTCCATTAAAACTAATTTTATTGCAGATTTTGTTAAAATGAACAAAAGCTCAGTAATTGCACCCTACTTAAGCATTAAATACCTAGCTATTTCTTATCAATTAGATCAACTTGAAGCGTTATTTAATTTATTTCAAAAAGAAGCAAAATCATCCATTTATGCACAACGTATTTCTGATAGAATAGCCGTATTAAAAAGTACGCAAATTGGTCAAAAAGCTCCTGAATTTAGTATGAATGATTCCAACGGAAATTCAATTTCACTATCTTCATTTAAAGGAAAATATGTGCTAATCGATTTCTGGGCATCATGGTGTGCACCTTGTAGAGCTGAAAACCCGAATGTGGTAGCCGCATTTAAAAAATATAATAAAAAAGGGTTTGAAGTATTTGGGGTTTCATTGGATAATATAAAAGATAAATGGCTACAAGCGATTCAAAAAGATGGACTCACATGGACTCATGTAAGCGATTTAAAAGGATGGGGAAACGCAGTCGCAAACCAATACGGTGTAAGTTCTATTCCTCACTCTGTTTTAGTTGATAAAGAAGGAATTATCATTGCTAAAAATTTAAGAGGTGAAGAATTGATTAAAAAACTAGAAGAGGTAGTAAAGTAGAATCCTATTCCAATTTACTTCTCAAGAAGATTATTTCCTCTTCCAAGTGTTTGATTTGTTTTTCAAACAACTCTTTTTGTTCAGTATAAAAATTTTCGACATAGCCATTGGTTAATTGGCTATTATTGAAATTGATGGTTTTACCATTATCAATTTGAAGTAAATCGTAAGGATCTGTTTCCAAAATTTCTGCAATTTTAATAAATCGCTCCATATCTAACTTCGTAATTCCTTTTTCTACTTTTGCATAACCCGATATATTAATTGAAAGTTTGGCATACTGTATCAAACAAAAAGGATTAAATTTAC
>JAVHRO010000097.1:0-11813 GCA_036171675.1 Vicingus sp.
AAATTAAAATTTGTTGCATAAAAAAAGAGGATGCCTTTTTGGACACCCTCTTTTGCATAAATTGGAGGTTATTAATTTTTTCCACCCAACATCAACAATTCATTTACCACAACTTCAGTAACATATTTTTTGTTGCCACTTTTATCGTCGTAGCTTCTACTTACTAATTTTCCTTCAATAGCAACTTCAGTTCCTTTTTGTAAATATTTTGAAATTACATCTACTGTTTTACCCCATGCTACCAAGTTATGCCATTGTGTTTCTTTTATGGTTTCACCTTTTGCGTTTTTGTAACTTTCGTTAGTTGCTAACGAGAATTTAGCCAGTTTTTTTCCTGACTCTAAATTAATGATTTCAGGTGTGTTACCCAAGTTTCCGATTAATTGTACTTTGTTTCTTAATGTGCTCATGACTTTTAAATTTAATTGGTTAAACATTTTCGATTATTTGTTGATGCAAAGTAATGACTCAAAAAATAACTCATTCGGTTAATAAATATTTACTTTCGTTTATAGTTGTTTAAAATCGTTTGTTGTCGTTTGTAAACGGATATATTTTTTGCTTACATTTGGCTATCAATAATTTAAATTTATGGAAAACAAAGTATGTTTAGAGTGTGGTGAAATACTAAAGGGTAGGGTAGACAAGAAATTTTGTTCTGATGCTTGTCGTAATACGTATAATAATCAAGTAAATAAAGATACTGTAAACTTGATAAGAAATACCAATAACCAATTACGTAAAAATTGGAGAATACTTGAAGAACTAAATCCCAAGGACAAGTGTAAGGTGTCAAAAAGTCAACTTGTAATTAAAGGTTTCGATTTTAATCTATTTACCAGCATCTATACAACAAAAGTAGGTACTACTTATTATTTTTGTTACAATCAAGGGTATTTAGCCCTCGAAAACGATTTTTATGCGTTAGTAAATAGAACTACCAACAACTAGTCAGCTTGAGCTATTAAGAATTCAATGTTAATAAGTCTATTTAATCATCACGAAACATTTTTAATAAAAATTCGTTATTTTAGGGTATGAAAGTATTTTTACTGAATAGTATCCTCGTTTTATTTTTGCTTTTAACAGCATCATTCTATATTCCTTATGTCGATAAGGTTGAACTTACTACTGTAAAAGGGTTAAACGATTCTATCGATTATCGTTTTATAAAAACCAGCCAACTATATGCTGAGCGTTGGGATACGTTGAGTCAACCTAATTTCTGGAGAGCTTTAATGAATATGCACAACGATTCTGCACTAATTAATATTGGTTCTACACGTCAGATTATACAAAAAGTCTCTATAAAAGAATGGAACAACCAATCGGATGAACAAAAAGATTGTTTCCGAGATAGTATTAGAAGTTATTATTCACTGTCAGCCGAATCAAGAATTTTTGTTACAACTGGACGTAAATTCTTTTATGATTTTAGTAATGTAATGCCAACTATAAGTAGAGGTATAGAAGTATTTAAAGAAAATAATGTAGATCCATTTTATGCTCAAGCAATTCTTTTAATTGAAAGTCCCAATAAACTTCAAAAATCAAATACAGGAGCATATGGTTCATTTCAAATCATGAAAAAAGTGGCCATAAACTTGGGCTTAAAAGTCAATAAAATTGAAGATGAGCGTAAAGATTTTGATAAATCTGCTTGGGCAGCTGCGAAATTAATTAGAACCATTTGTATTCCTGAATTAAATAAAATATTAGATGATCATTGTATAACATACAGTCCAACAGAAATATGGTACCGTTTAATGGTTATGCATGTTTATCATGCCGGTGCAGGTAATGTTAAAAAAGTAATCGATGTTATAAATCCAGAAAAAGGAGATATGGCTCTAATTACTACCATGTGGCAAACCGAGGCTGGTGGATTTAAAAATGCTTCACAAAACTATTCACAATTGGTATTAGCAAGTATGTTTGAATTAGATAATATACTCAATAATTCGTGTAATGGACTAATTACACTTAAAAGCGAATAATTCGTAAAATTTTAAAAACCAACTTATTTTAGTTGTCATTTTGCTATAAAAATTCCATTTTTGTAGTTATTACGATTTAGGTCATTAACCCTAGTTTTCAATTTTATAAAATTAATACCACGGCTATTTATGAGCAACCAAAACGAGTTAATCCAAAAAATTAATGAGAAATACATCAAGATGGGTTTAGACCCAGATGCATTTTATAAAGGTTTATTGTTCTCAAAACCAATTAATTATTGGGACTATATTGAAGTTGAATCACTCTTAAGTTTGCAAAAACCGAGAACCGACTATCCTGATGAAATGGTTTTTATCATGTACCATCAAGTAACAGAATTGCTGTTAAACATGATGTTGCACGAAATGTATCAAGTTTGTGATTGTGTAGAAATTAAAGCAGACTATTTTATTGAAAAACTTGGTCGAATGAATCGTTACATCCAAATGTTGGCAAATTCATTTGATGTAATGCGCTTGGGAATGGACCCAAAACAATACAATGAATTTCGATTTTCGTTAACACCAGCCAGTGGATTTCAATGTGCATCATTTCGATTTGCAGAAATATGTTCAACCGATATCGAAAATTTAGTTGATTTAAGAATAAAATATAAACTTCCTGCTTCTTACGATATGGCATATTTATTTGAAAACATTTATTGGCAGGCAGCTGGTAAAGACCATAAAACTGGTAAAAAATCGTGTTTATTAAGCCTTTTTGAAGATAAATATTTGGATAAATTTATTGGTATGGCAAACGAATTCAAAACCAAAAATATTTGGAGAAAATACTTGTCAATGCCTGAATCAGAAAAAAATAATCCTTCACTAATCCAAGCAATGAAAGATCTAGATATAGAATTTAATATCAAATGGCCAATGGTTCATTTACGCGCAGCAGAGCAATACCTTGATAATGGAAGTAAAGTTATTGAGGCAACAGGAGGAAGTGATTGGAAAAGATATTTACATCCTATGTATCAAAAAAGGGTATTTTTTCCTGGTTTATGGTCTGTAGAAGAAATGAATAATTGGGCTAAAGATTACCAATAAAATTCTCATAAAAACTATTCCTAATTATTGATTTCATTGATATTTATCATCATATTCGTGATGTAAAAGTCGTACCTTTGATGTATCAACATTAAATTGCAATTTAAGCATGTTTAAAAGCGATTTGCCATTATCTCTAGCACGATTAAATCCAGCACTTATTTCCGAAATAATTGCCGTTTCTGTAATTAAGGCCATTCCAAAAGATACCGAAATTATTAGAGAAGGCCAATTCTCAAAAGTTATTCCAGTTGTTATGGAAGGACTCATCAAGGTATTTACTCGTACTGAAGAAAAAGAATTATTGTTGTATTACATTAAGCCAAACGAAAGTTGTGTAATGTCTTTTACCACAAGTATTAAAAATGAACCCAGCAAAATATTTGCGATGACAGAGGAAGACACAACGGTGCTGTTATTACCAGTTGATAAAGTGTCGAAATGGGTTTTGCAGTTTCCTGATATCAATACCTTTTTTTTCCAACAATATAATTTAAGATACAGCGAATTGCTTGATACAATTCAACATTTATTAATCGATAAAATGGATACTCGATTAATAAATTACCTTCAAGAAAAGGTTGAGTTAACTAAAAACCAGTCGCTTCCATTATCACATCGTCAAATTGCAAATGATTTAGGTACCGCAAGGGAAGTGGTTAGTCGTGTAATTAAAAAATTAGAACACGAAGGAAAACTTAAACAACATACCCACAGCATAGAAATTCTTTAAGTGGTGACTATAGTCACTGCACAACTTTTTATCCCTTTGTAACTTTGACGAAGGGATTTTAGAAATGGTGTGTTCACTTATAAAATCACTTTATTGACACATCTTTTTCAAGTAACGTTTGATTCTAACATCCCTAAAATGTTAAATTAAATTGTTTAAAAATGAAAAAGAACATGGGAATCGCGGACAAAGTTATCAGACTTATACTAGCTGCAACAATCCTAATTGGTTATTTCACAAATTATATCAACGGAATCTTAGCCTTCATTTTGTTGGCTTTATCAGGAATCTTTTTATTAACCAGTATAATTAGCTTTTGTCCACTGTATTTTCCTTTTAAAATAAACACTCGATATAATAAAAAGGACTAATTATTAAAACAGACTAATCAAAATTTCAAAAAATAGAATTATGAAAAAGTTATTAATACTAGGAGCCGGAACTTCAGGAACAATGATGGCAAACCATTTAAGAAAAAAAATAGCTCAAAACGAATGGGAAATTACCATTGTTGACCAATTCAAAACGCATTATTATCAACCTGGATTTTTGTTTCTCCCTTTTGATATTTATACAGAAGATCAGGTTAAAAAGACTGGTAAAAATTTTATTCCAAAAGGAGTGAAGTACATTCAGAAAAAAATAGAACAAATTTTTCCTAATGAAAACAAAGTTCAACTTGAAGACGAAACACTTACCTACGACATTCTAATTATTGCTACAGGATGTAAAATTGCTCCAGAAGAAACAGAAGGAATGAAAGGAAAAAATTGGCAAAAAAATGTATTCGATTTCTACACCTATGAAGGGTCTCTTGCTCTAAGAAACAAATTGAGAGGTTGGAAGGGAGGTGATTTGGTAGTTCATTTTACCGAAATGCCAATTAAATGCCCAGTTGCGCCTTTAGAATTTGTGTTTTTAGCCGATTCGTACTTCAGAAATAAAGGCATGAGAGATAAAGTTAATTTAACTTATGTAACCCCTCTTGGGGGAGCATTTACAAAACCTCAATGCACAAAAGCTTTGGAGTATCTATTAAAAGAAAAAAACATAAGAGTAGTTACCGATTTTGCTATAGAAAAAGTTGATAATGAAAATAATCAAATTGTAGATTATGGTGATATCAAAGTAGATTTTGATTTGCTTGTTACCGTACCAACCAATAAAGGCGACGAAGTAATAGCAAGGTCTGGTATGGGTGATGACTTAAATTTTGTACCAACTCATCATAACACGCTACAATCGTTAGCCCATGAAAATGTATTTGTTATAGGCGATGCAACTAATGTTCCGGCTTCTAAAGCAGGCTCTGTTGCACATTTTGCTTCAGAAACATTAACCGATAATATTTTGTTATACATAAAAGGTAAACCGTTAAAAGAAGAATTTGATGGTCATGCCAACTGTTTTATAGAAACAGGAAATAAAAAAGCTTTATTAATAGATTTTAATTACAAACAAGAACCTGTTCATGGTACGTTTCCAATTGCTGGCATTGGACCATTGTCGTTACTAAAAGAAAGTAAAATGAATCATTTTGGAAAATTGGCTTTTAGATGGATTTATTGGAACATGTTGTTGAAAGGTACGCCAATACCAATGGTAGGACGAAACATGAGTATGAAAGGAAAAAAATTATCAATAACTAAAAAATAAATATTATGGAAGCAGTATTAGAAAAAATAAAAGTAAACGAAGAAGGTTACTTATTAGATTTTTCACAATGGAATAAATCTGTTGGTGAAGAAATTGCAATCAAAGAAGGAATTACAATGACCGATCGTCACTGGGAAGTCATTAAATGGTTACAAGATAAAGTTCAAGCAGATGAAGCTTTATCAATTAGAGGAATTAAAACCAGTGGAGTGCTTGATATTAAAGAGTTTTACGCGCTATTTCCTGGTGGTCCGTTGAAAATATCCACAAAAATTGCTGGAGTTCCAAAACCAAAAAGTTGTATTTAATTTAAAATTAACGTCATGAGCGAAAAAAAAGTTAGAAAAATGCTTTTCATCTTATCAAAAGCAACATTAGAAAATGCCTATGCAGCTTTTGTTATGGCAAATGGAGCTCGAATGGAAGGAATAGAATCTGAAATATTTTTCACCTTTTTCGGATTAGAAGCCATTCAAAAGAAAAAATTGAGCCATTTACATGTAGCAACAGTAGGTAATCCAGCAATGCATATACCAACCTTATTAGGTGGATTGCCAGGTATGGAAGCGATGGCTACTAAAATGATGAAATCTGAAATGGAAAAATTAGATATGCCCTCTGTAGAGGAGTTTTTAGAAATATTATCGGCCTCGGGTGTTAAATTATGGGCATGCAAATTGGCTGTTGATATGTTCCATCTTCAAAAAGAAGATTTAATTGACGATTTGGATGGAATATTAACCATTGGTGATTTTTATAATCGGGCAGATGTGGAAGGCACACAAATGTTGTTTGTTTAATAAATGGGATTAGTTTTCTATTTATTGAACTATGTGCTGTTTTCTAAATAACTATGTCCTCATTATTTCACTCTAAAATGCATCTTGTGATTTTATATTCTTAAGCAATTTTTGTGTAAAAATATTATTAGCATCAAGCTATAGACAAAAGATTTTCTAATTTTATACTATGTCATTAATGTTATCTAGTGCTGCATGAAAAATTGTAATAATGAAAATTTTAAATATCAAGTTGAATGTTGATCAGTTTTGAAGTCAACTTTCGTTGTTTTTAGAGGATTTACCAAATAATGGCTCGATGCCTGTCAATAACTGGAACATCATTCGTAATCAATTTTTAATTATTTTTGAAAATAGTTTTGTAAGCTAATTTTTTAATTATTTCTTAATTATAACTATTAAAAGGTTCTTGAAGTTTATCTAATCTTTTTTGAGTTTTCGATTTGTTCTTTTTAGCTTACATTAATTTCGCATTGATATTGTTGTAATGTTCTGTATAAAAATGAGATACCGATTATTAACCGATGAAGAATTAAAAGAGTTGGAAGAAGATTTTAAAAATTTTCTAATAACCAATCAAATATATAATGAAGAGTGGATTCAACTTAACAAACAAAAAGATAAGCGGGTATATGAATTGGTTGAATTGTTTAGCGACATTGTTTTTGAAAAAGCATTAAGCAATATCAAATTTATAGAATCAGTAAATTCTAGAGGTATAAGTGCATTCTTTTGCCAAAAAAATGAAATTGTAATGATTGGTATTTCGAGTTCTAACAATGAAATTGATTTTACTCAACATAAATTCGAAGATTTTAAAAATGAATTAATAATTTTTAAAACATCCAAAACCTATAAAAAGAAGCGAGAAGAAGAAATTTTTGACTTATTAAATTCAGGATGTTCAATAATTTCCGAAGAACGGTTTAAAAAAATTGAATTGGCGTATACTTTTTCGACTAAAACAGCCAAAAATTAATGTGCAGATATTTTTTCGTTTTTTTTGTTCTTTTTACTACCAACATATATGGTCAGACTTTTGCAGCGCTACAAGAAGAACTTAATAACTTGTTGTTAGATCCTGATTTAAAAAATGCCAGTATTAGTTTTTCTGCAATGGATTTAAACACAAAACAGATTGTGTCAGAATTAAATCCTAATCAGAGTTTAGTTCCTGCATCTATCACAAAATTGATTACCACGGCAACGGCCTTAGAAGTATTAGGGGCAAATTTTCAGTTTACTACCTCATTATATTACAATGGAGCTATTGATACTGTTAACAAAATCTTAAATGGGAATATTATTATTAAAGGTGGTGGTGATCCCGCCTTGGGTTCAGATAGGTACGAAAAACATTATGGCGATTTTATGAACAGGTGGGCAATAGCAATTAAATTGTTGGGAATTGATTCTATAAACGGAAAAGTAATTGGAGACGCGTCGTATTTTAATGATCATATTCCATCTACTTGGATTTGGGGCGATTTAGGAAATTATTTTGGTGCTAGTCCATCAGGATTATCAATTTACGAAAATTCATGTAGAGTTGAGTTTGTTTCTGGACCAAATAATGGCGACTCCACCTATATTTCGTGTGTTAAACCATTTGTTCCTAATTTGGAAATTGAAAATTTTGTTATAAGCAAACCCAATAGCAGAGATGACGCTTATTTTTTCGGATATCCTTACCAAAATCATATTCAAGTTAAAGGTGCAATACCCCTAAATTGTAAAGATTTTACAGTTAAAGCGTCGTTACCTGATCCAGCATTTTTAGCATCTTATCAATTGACCGAAGAATTAGTGAAACAAGGTGTCAAAATTGCTGAAAACAATTCTACATCACGATTGGAAAAAGATGTAACGACGTATAAAAGTGATGTGAAAATTGATGCTATACCATCTCCTCGTTTAATTGAGTTGATTAAATTGACCAATCATTACAGCATTAACCTTTATGCAGAGCATTTTATGAATCAAATTGGTTTAGCCAAATATCGAAGTGGAGATACCGAATCGAGCACTCAAGCCACACTAGAGTTCTGGAAAAAAAAAGGAATTGATGTTTCAGGGATGTCTTTGAACGATGGTAGCGGGTTGTCTAGGTTTAATGCGTTTAGTTCAATGCAATTGGTTAGTATTTTGGCTTATATGAAATTAAGTAAAAACAATTCATTTTTTTATTCTTCGTTACCAATTGCTGGAAAATCGGGAACGCTTAAAAGGATTGGAAAAGATACTGCTGCTGAAGGTAGGGTACATGCAAAAAGTGGTAATATGTCTCGTGTTAGAAGTTATGCTGGATATTGCACTACAAAATCTAATAAAGAAATTGCATTTACGCTAATAGTTAACAATTTTAATTGTACACAACAGCTAATGAAAAATAAAATGGAAAAGATTCTAGTTAAACTTGCTGAAATTAATGAGTAATCTCAAGTTAAATCATCAATTAAAAAAAAGGCTATAAAAAAGAAATTCAACTGCTTTGCAATTGAATCTCTTTAAAATGAAAAAATAATAATTAAGCTTCTTGTAATTTACCGTTCTTTGATTTTCCTAAAACAATAACATCTTTTACTCGTTCGTAATCTTTGATGGCGTTTAACATAGCTTCTTTAGAGTCTCTTCTGATTTTTATACCTGATTTTGAACCTTTATTACGAACTTCTATGTAGTAACCATCTTTAAGTTTGGTTGGTTTTGTTGCCGGTCTTCCCATAATCTCTTTTTTTATTTAATTAATCTAAATTAGCATAAAAAACCGAATAATCGTGGTTTTATTTTATAAATTAACAAGCTTTAACATTTTAATTCTTTAGAATTTCAGAAAAAGTATGTTGTTTCTTAATAAAGGAGCGAATTAAAATACTTTTATTAATTTTTCCAATCAAATTTGGGTTGGATATTTTTCCTCTTTTTGAGGCGTTAAGTGATCGATTTTTATAAAACGAAAAATGAGCTTTAACAATTGCCCAAGTATGTTTAGGTTTACCCTCAAGTAAAAGCTTCAAACCAGCAACACCATCTAATATTAGTCGAATAAATAAAATTCTAAATCGATGTTCTGGTATTAGATTTTTGTGTAACAAAAACAAATTATTTCTGAAATTTAGAAAGGTTTTTTGCGGTTTAATTTTATTTAACGTGCCTCCACCAACATGATAAACAGTAGAAGTTGCAACATACATAATTTTATAGCCTAAATTTTTAAATCTCCAACATAAATCAATTTCTTCCATGTGGGCGAAAAAATGATTGTCTAAACCCCCAACTTGATGGTAATATTCATTTCGAACAAAGATACAAGCGCCAGTAGCCCAGAAAATTTCTACATTATCATCATATTGACCTTTATCCTCTTCCATGTAATTAAAAATTCTTCCTCTACAAAATGGATATCCTAAAAAATCGATAAATCCACCTGCTGCACCGGCATATTCAAAATACGATTGGTTGTTATAATCCTTGAGTTTAGGTTGGCAGGCGGCTATGGTTTTATCGGAGTCCATTAATTCAATAATGGGCTCAATCCAGTTACACGTAACTTCAACATCTGAATTCAATAGTACAACGTATTCAGAATCAATATGTTTTAAGGCTTCATTATAGCCTTGAGCAAAACCATAGTTTTGGTCATTAATAATTAGTTGAATGTTGGGATAATGTTGCTTTATAAAGTTTAACGAATCGTCAGTTGAATTGTTATCAGCAACAATTATTTGTGTATAATCGTTATTAAATTTAACTATTGATGGGAGAAATTTTTCTAAAAAACTTTTTCCATTCCAATTTAAAATAACTACAGCGACTCGATTTATCATAGCTTATTTTGGTAATGAAAAATATTCTTCAGTTTTATCTTGAGAGTATTCTCTTGGATTGGTTTCATTAATGTCGCGAGGTTGGTTGGTTCTTTTGTGCAATTCAACTTTCCATGACGCATTGTATATTTCGCCTGGCATGGTTGAATGTAATAATGGATAATCGTTTGAAATAATATCAGTGCTGTAAAAAATAAATTTAACATTGCTTTTACCTTCAATTCCGTAGTAATGCCAAATTTCATAAGGATACGAACTTGGTTCATCTTTTAATTCTGAAATGGTATTTGGTTTTCCATATTTTAGAAAAATTCTTCCTCGATCAGTTTCATATCCCTTTTTAATTGAGGTAGAAAATCGTGTGTCAGCAATTTTTACTAATTCTTTATATTTTTTCCATTCTTCTTCTGGTTGTGTTGCATTTCTGGTTAACCAAAAATTATAAAAATACTGACGCATCAAATCCGGGTCTTTAGCGCTCAATTGGTTCTTAGCAAAATTTAATTCTACCTTAGTGGAAAGTGGGGCAAGTGATTTGATACTGGCTTCTACTTCTTCTGCAGACATAAGCATAACAAATGAATTGATATAATCGTCGGAAATCAATAATTCGTTAGCTCCAGAGTTACTTCGTTGAAAAAATATTTTTTTAAATGCAAGTAATTCGTTGTTTTTGTTTCTTAGTTCAACAACCAGATTGTAATTTCCTGAAGGTAATTTTTTAATATCGAATGAACTTAAAAGAAGATTAACTGGTTTAGGGGACTCTCGTTTAAAACTTCTGTAATTACCAACTATTTGGTTGTTTTCATACGATTCGATAAAATAATTAATTAGAAATGCGGTATCTGTTTTCATTGTTTTTTCAGCATTGTAAATCTCTACATAAAACAATAGTTTTTCAAATCCTTCAGGAAAATAATCAGATGTATAGGGCAGTAAATCGTAACCACTCTTAGATAATATAGTCTTTTCTTCAGTTTTTTTGAACGACTCTATTAACGTAATATCTGATAAAGCTATATTGGATGGTGAGTAATTTATCTCTAATTGTTGTATGGTTGAATATGCTTTATTAGTGGTTTTTACATCTCGCAACGAAATTTCAAAATCATATTTTCCATTAGGTATTGAGATTCGTTGTTCGTCAAAAAAATTAGATTTTACCGAAATACTATCGTTATATAAAGGGCTTTGAAGATTATATTTTTTAAAATCAACAATTGAATCCCCTTTTTTAAATATATAGGTTATTTCTACAGTTCCTTGCCATTTTTTCTCGTTGTTTTGGACGTATTTAATCGAATTACCTTCAAAATTTAAATACGTTTCTAAATACGGTTCGTTGTTAGGAGAGTAGAAAGTGCTGTACGAAAATGATGCTTTAATGCCTTGAGCTAAAATTGCTTGAAAAGCAAGTAGCACCAATATTGAAGTTAATACAAACCGTTTCATAACATGAATTTTTAAGTTGAACAAAGGTAGTATTTATCTTAAATATAATCTGAAACCATTTGACTAACGGTAATCAGCTGATATAGAATGTACTTATTAAAAATATTTGAAAAATATTATAAAAAATATTGTTTTATAAAATCAATTGTTACTTTTGCAGCGGAGAAATGGCAGAGTGGTCGATTGCGACAGTCTTGAAAACTGCTGTACCGAAAGGTACCGGGGGTTCGAATCCCTCTTTCTCCGCCAAAAACCTATAAAGCCCTTGATTTTCAAGGGCTTTTTTATT
>JAVHRO010000098.1:0-4743 GCA_036171675.1 Vicingus sp.
TCGAGTTTTTTCTGAAAGAAAAAGTATCGAGAACACACCTTTTTTATTAAAAATTCTTCTAAATGCACAACGGGTTTATTTGTAATTAATTATTTCAAAAATATAGTTCTAAATCAATTTAAATGATGACTTTTATCATATGACATAAACCACTCCGTATTCGGATGATTTTTGTTGTTTTACCTTAATGGTTTCATTAGCAAATTGAGCTTCTATTTCGTTCCATACGTGCTTAATAAATTCGTCAACTGTTCTACGTTGTTCTTGAATTTGGTTTTTCAATTCAATCGTTGATTTTTCTATCCGATTAAATTCATTGATGATTTTTTTAAATTCAGTACTTATTGCTTTTATCTTCCCCACGTTTGGATGTGATATGGTTTGCACTCCTTCTTGTATTCTTTTTTGTTCGCCTAAAATTATTCTCTCCGACCATTGTAAAACCAATTCTTCGTTCGACAAATCGGGTAACACGCCCATATTGTTTTCTAATCCAAAATACTCCCTGCATGTTTTGTTTATTTCACCTCTTTCAATCGCAAAATTGAATACTTGTATAAAATGAGAGTTGTATAATTTCAATAATGCGCAGGTTTGTTTTTTAGTTTTATTCAGCGTTTTAGTAATTTCGGCTAATTCTGCTCTTTTGTTGAGTAAAGAGCCAAAATCATCTTTCAACAACAACAATTTTTTTTCATTTATTTTTAATCCATTGTTGGAATCGACACTCAATTTATCGTAAAGCTTCTGTAATGCAGTATGTCGGGCTTTATCAGTAGTTGGTAATCGTCGGTATCCCATTTTTGCAATGCGAATAAATAAAAATTAAAATTGTTTTGTTACGAATGCTACTTGTTTAATACTTCATCAATACTATTCGTACTAATTCACCTCATTTTAAAGCAAAATAACTTCTGATTAGCGAACAATAAAATAAGATTTTTGTGAATCGATTGTTTAGTTTTGTGATTGAACGATTATTCTTTGTGAATGAAATTTTATTGGCTGATTTTCTTATCATTTTTAAATGCTCAGGTACTTCTGTCGCAATCGTTTGCTGATAAAAACTATTATTTGGTCGATTCGTTAATTCTAAAAGACCTTTCGGCCGACGACCAAAAATTACTTGACACCTGCCTGGTTCAATTTCATAAGGAAAAACAAGACACCGATAAAATAAATTGCATCAACACCATCGTAAATGAAAGTTGGGATGAATTGGTTTGGCCCAAATACAATCGATGGATTTTTGATTTTACTCTGAATAAATTAACTCATTCAAAAAATATTTCAAAAATTGAACAAAAAAAACTGCTAGGTTTTCATGCCGGAAGCCTAAATAATATGGGCTTATATTGTTCTAACACTGGAAAAACAAAAGAAGCTTTAGCCTATTATTTAAAAGCATTGACCATTTTAAATAAGATTAATGAAAATGATGTCCGACCAAATGTTTTAAACAATCTTGGCATACTTTACAATAGTCAAGACGACCTTGATAATGCGCTGAAATATTTTAAAGAAGCGTTACAAATTCATGAGAGTTTGGGCAATTTTCAGAATACCGCAAATGCGTTAAATAACATCGCGTTTATTTATGGGAAGATGAACGATTACGTGAAATCTAAGGAATATCACTTAAAAAGTTTAAAGGTTAGGACAGAAACCAACGATAAACGAGGTATTGCCGAAAGTTTAAATAATTTAGGAACAATGAGCGTAAAAGAGGCTCAAGCATTACAAAAAAATGGTGGAAACGCTGATTCTGTTCAAAATAAAATAAACCTTGGTTTAAATTATTTGAAACAAAGTATTTTAATTCAACAAGAAATTAAAGATATTAATGGTATGGCAAATACCTACAACAATATTGCACACATCTATTTTGATAAAAAAGACTTGGCTCAAGCTCAGTTTTATGGTGAAGAATCGTTGAAATTTGCACAACAAAACAACCATGCACTTAATACCAAACAAGCCGCCGAACTATTAGCAAAAGTATATGAAAATCAAGGAAAAGGAATGTTGGCACTAGAAATGTACAAGCTGTTTATTAGCACCCGTGATACTATTCAAAATATTGAAACTCAAAAAGCCACCATTACCAATAACCTGCAATATGAATTTGAGAAAAAAGACGCCTTATCGAAAGTAGAAAATGAGAAAAAAATTGCCTTAGCAGAAGCCAATAAAAACAAACAAAAAATGATTTCAATAATCGTTTCAATTGGTTTGTTAATAGCATTGGCGTTGGGATTGTTTGCTTTTAACCGTTACAGAGTTACCAATAAACAGAAACTGGTTATCGAACAAAAAAATAAAGAAATCAATTTGTTGTTGGGAGAAATTCACCACCGCGTAAAAAACAACCTTCAAGTGGTTTCTAGTTTATTGAGTTTGCAAGAAAGAAACATTAGTGATGAAAATGCAAAAATTGCTATATCTGAAGGTAAAGAGCGAGTAAAATCGATGGGATTGATCCATAAAATGCTTTACCAAAACGATAATTATTCTGGAATTGAAATGAAAGATTTTATCGAAAAACTTTCCTTAGAATTAATGGATGCATTTGGATTGGACGAATCAAAAATTACAGTAAACCTCGACATTAATTCGTTAAAATTAGACGTTGACACCGCTGTTCCATTAGGATTAATCTTAAACGAATTAATCATGAATTCGTTAAAATATGCATTCGAAGACATTGAAAACCCCATTCTTAGCATAAAACTGAAGGAAGAAAATAATCAAATGTTACTTGAATTTGCTGATAACGGCAAAGGATTGGCTCAAGAAATCAAGGAATCATCCAATTCGTTTGGAATAAAACTCATTACTTCGTTAACCCGACAACTTAACGGAAACATGAATGTTAGTAACGACAATGGATTAAAAATTAACATTAATTTTTTGTCCTATAAATTAGTTTAACATGATAAAAGTTTTAATTGTAGAAGACGAAATATTGGTTGCCGAAGAATTATCATTTGACCTAGAAGAAAATGGATTTAACGTAACTGGAATTGCCATCTCCTCAGACGAATGTTTTGCTGAAATTGCTAAAAATACGCCACACGTTATTTTAATGGACATCAACATTAAAGGGCAAAAAGACGGGATAGAAACAGCAAAAATGGTGAACGAAACCACTAACATTCCGATTGTGTACTTAACCGCAAATACCGATTCATCGACTTTAAAAAGAGCAGTAGAAACCACTCCAAGTGCATTTATTTCTAAACCATTTAACAAAAAGGATGTTATTGTTGCCTTGGAGTTAGCTTTTAACAAGCACAACGAACGTACATTGTTTCAAAAGAATACGTTTACTAACGATATGTTTTTTGTAAAAAGTGGAAAACTCTATACAAAAATTGATGTAAATGAAATTAACTATTTAGAAGCGAATGGCAGTTACACCGAAATTTTTACCACCAACAAAACCTATACCCTATCAACCAATTTAAATCATTTTCAAGAAAATATTCGCAATAACAATTTTATTAGAGTTCATCGGTCGTTCATTGTAAACATTAACAAAATTGAGGCTTTTGACACCAACACCGTACTAATTGAAGGTAAAACATTACCGATAAGTAAATCGTATCAAAAAGAATTGTTTTTGTTATTTAACAAACTATAAATTATGCAACAAGAAATTCAAAAATGTATTGAAGTGTTGAAATCGGGTGGTTTAATTCTTTATCCTACCGATACCGTTTGGGGAATTGGTTGCGATGCCACCAACGAAGAAGCTGTAAAAAAAATATTTGCACTAAAAAAGCGAAAAGATTCAAAAAGCATGATTGTGTTGGTGGCAAATGATTCAATGTTAAATAAGTACGTAGCCGAAGTTCCCGAGTTAGCTTGGAATATTATTGATATTTCAACAAAATCAACCACCATTATTTATCCGAAAGCCAAACAATTGGCAAAAAATGCAGTTTCACCAGATGGAAGCATAGCCATTAGAATGGTTAAAGAAGGTTTTTGTAATCAATTAGTACATCGATTTAATAAACCCATTATTTCTACCTCTGCAAATATTAGCGACAAACCAACTCCAAAAACCTTTTACGAAATTTCTGCTGAAATTATCAATGCCGTAGATTTTGTGGTAAATCAAAAATTTGATAGCGGAAACCACACTCCTTCTTCAATTATTCAAATCGGCTTAGCAGGGGAAATTAAAATCATTAGAAAATAATTCATGTTTTGAAACATATTTTAAATAGCTACGTAACATTTGTGGGTATTTTTACTTATACTTGTATTTGGTATTATTACATAAACAAGCTTATTTAATAATTGACTTATGAATAAATTTATTTTTTCCCTTGTTGTGTTTAGTTTTTTAGCCCTAAATGTATTTGCACAACCAGCAAACAATAATCTCGCAGGTGCTATCATTTTAACCCATTCCAGTAACAACTGCTCAGCCAATGCTGCTTACACAACAATTGCTGCTACTGCAGATGGATTAAAAGGCAGTTGTTGGGAAAATGGACCTAACTACAATGTTTGGTTTTCTTTTGTTGCCACAACAGCCGAAGTAACTTTAGATTTAAAAGTTGGAGGTGCTGAAGGCTCCATGCAACACCCAAACATGGCGTTATGGCAAGCCGATGGTACTACCGAAATTAAGTGTGTTAGGCGAGTTGATGCTACAACTGATGTGCAAATCAGCACCTCTGGTTTAACTATTGGTAATACGTATTATGTTTCTGTTGATAACTATATGGG
>JAVHRO010000098.1:4843-11736 GCA_036171675.1 Vicingus sp.
CCTCTGGTTTAACCATTGGTAATACGTATTATGTTTCTGTTGATAACTATATGGGGTTAGGTTATCGAGGAACTTTCACACTCTGTATTGATAATACCGTAACTTACGACTATGTAGCCGGAGCTATAGAATTAACCAACTTAAATAATTGGTGTTCTGCAAACGCTGCTTACACCACAATAAATGCTACAGCAGATGGTTTAAAGGGCAGTTGTTGGGAAAATGGTCCAAATTACACACGCTGGTTTAAATTTACAGCAATATCACCAAATGTTACTCTACAAATGAAAGTTGCTGGTGCAGAAGGAACTCTACAACATCCAAATATTGCACTATGGCAAGCTGATGCTGTTACTCAGGTTGGGTGTACTAAAAGAATAAATGCTACTACAGATATTTCTTTAAGTTCTACAGCCTTGGTAGTTGGAAATACTTATTACATTTCTTGTGATAATTATATGGGCTCATGGTATAAAGGAACTTTTTCACTTTGTATTGATAATGTTGATACAGATTACTACTCCATTGCAGATGGTGCTTGGAACGATGGAAACAATTGGTCTATTGTTAGTCATGTTGGGCCAGCTGCCGCATCTTATCCGAATGTTGGTGATGTGGCACACATACAAGATAACACCATTAATATAACAACTCCTGAAGTTGCTGCAGAAGTTAATTTGAATGTAAATGCTCTTACTACTTTGTTAAATATTAATGGAGGGTCTCTAGCTATTTCTGGACAATTAAACTTAACCAATACTGGAAATAATTTTGATGGTTCAATCCTGGTTCAAGGAACTGGCAGCCTAATCGTTAATGATGCTGCAACATTTACGAGAAATGGAGGAGCAAATGCTTTTGGATTAGCAGTTGAGACAGGTTCTTCAGTTACAATCAATAAGAATTTTGAATGGATTTCAACAGGAGGAACTGTTACTAATAGCACGCTTACCCTAAACGGTTCTGGAGCTTTAATTGTTGGTCAGGATTTAATTTTTAATCATACTGGTGGAATGAAAATGTTTACACAATTGAACAATACTTCTACCCTAACTGCAAGTCGTGATATTTCATTTATTGCTGGAGCCGATAATCTAGTTGAGATGGAATTAAACAACTCCTCAAGTCTAAGAATTAAAAGAAATGTATTAAGAGGAACTTCGTCTTATGGAAAATTAACTTGTAACAATAATACAACCGTTATTTATAATGGAACAGCTAACTCCCAACTGGTTGGTGCAGGTGGTTCTGGTACTGGTGATACTTTTACGTATCAAAATTTAACTTTCGATAACACACATATTACAATTCCACAATTGATATTAACTGGAGGAAATTTAATTGTACAAAAGCAATTGGTTTTTGCAAATGGTATTGTAAAATCGACCCCTACAAACATGTTAGTTGTAAATGATTCTACTTCAACTTTTCTTGGATCTGCTACTTCATATGTTTATGGTCCGTTAAAAAAAATAGGAACAAGTGCCTATACTTTTCATGTTGGAAAAGCTGGAAAATATGCTCCTATAAGTATATCTGCTCCATCTGTTGCAACAGATTATTTTACTGCCGAATATTTTAATACCAATTCTACTCCAACTTACAATACAGCATTACATGATGTTAGTATTAATCATGTTTCTAAATCAGAATATTGGATTTTAGATAGGGTTGGAACTAGCAACGTTAATGTAACTTTAAGTTGGGATAATTCAAGAAGTGGACTTATTGATACTATCTCTAAATTAGTTGTAGCTCGTTGGGATGGATCAACATGGAAAGACCATGGAAATGGTGGAACAACAGGTAACACTTCTGCTGGCACCATTATCTCAAGTGCTTCAATTACCTCCTTTAGTCCATTTACTTTAGCATCAATAACTATAGCCAATCCTCTTCCAATTACATTAATTTCATTTGACGCTACTTTAATCAAAAATAATGTTTGGCTCGTATGGAAAACACAAACAGAAATAAACAATGATTATTTTACCTTAGAACGAAGTTCAAATCTTGAAAATTGGGAAACTATTAAAGAAGTTAATGGTGCTGGAAATAGTAATACTACGTTGGGTTATTCTACTGTTGATCAAAAACCATTGGACGGAGTTTCATATTATAGACTTAAGCAAACCGATTTTAATGGAGCATATAGTTATAGTGATATTAAGTCTATAAAAAATAATGGTTTTGACAATTTAACTGTTTATCCAAATCCTATAAAAGATCAATTAACTATTTTCAATAATTTATGTGATGGTTGTGTTGTTAAAATTTATTCTTCGTTTGGTCAACTTATGTTTGAAGGAAAACAACAAACAATCAACACCTATTTATGGAAAAATGGAATCTATGAATTGATGCTTTATAATTCTAAAGGTAAAATAGTTAACAAAGCACGTATTGTTAAATAACTTAATTTTTAACCAATTTATTAACCATTTTTTGACCTTCGTTATTTTCAATTTGCAAAAAATAAATTCCAGCATTTAAAAAACCTAAATCTAAATTCATGGCATTAATTTTATTCGAGTTTAGTTGATACCATACTTTTCCCGACAAATCAATAATAGTTAAGGCGTTAGCTGAAATCAAGTCTCCTAAATCGATAGTTACCTTATCGTTAAACGGATTTGGAAACAATACTACGCTACTTTTCTTAAAAATATCCTCTGCGTTAACAGTGGTAACATTTACTATTGATGAAGTTTTTGTACAACCTTCCCTAGTTAAAACTACTGCATAATTGCCTGTTTTTAATGCGGTAAATTCTCTATTATTTTCCCCATAAATAATTTGATTCACATTACCACAGGTAAACCATTGGTAACTTGCGTCTAATTCATTAGCAACAATTAACATTCCATCTACAACTAATGTGGTGTCAATACTACTTTTAACAGTTAAATTCGTCGTAACAATAGAATCACAGCCTGATTGAGAAGTTAATGTATCGAGATAAACGCCAAAAGTTGAATAATTATTAATACCTACAGTAACACTTTCACCATAACAAATCGATAACGTTTGTTCAGTGTTGTATGTTGAATTTACCGTTACGGTAAAAGAAATGGTATCTGAAATACTACCATCAAAAAATTGATAAACCTCTGTCGTTGTTCCAATAGGGAAAACGGCACCACTTCCTAATCCTGAAATTAACTGAACCGATGCAATTTGTTCAGATTCAAACTTGACATTATCAATGAAAAATCCATCTTGTGCGCCACAACATGCATCAACAGTATTGTAAATAAATCTTAACACAGTGATTTCTGTTCCTTCAATACTTGAAACATGGATTACTGTTGTTTGAATACTAAATTCATTATTGGGCAATTGGGTATCGTTAACTTGATTCCAAGAGATACCTCCATCGAATGAAATTTGAATGATCTCTTGGTCATGAACTGCAGGTTCATTATTTACAAAAAAATCGAAAGAAATGTTACCTCCACCACTTGTGTTAAAAACTGGACTATTTACATAACTATATTCTGTTCCACCATAAGCATAGTTTCCAGCATGAGGAACACCAAACATATTGCTACCCATTGCAGTTCCTACACCAGATACATCTTGAACTGTCCAATTATTTAAATCGTTAAACGATCCTTTAGTCCACCCGTTAGAACCCGTTTCAAAATCTTCAAAAAACATTATAGAACATGAATCTACTATTGAAGGTTGTTGATATAAAACTGTAGCCCCACATAAACCTACATCATTATTTACAACAATATTTGAAGGTGTAACAACACTTAAACATTGCGAAAAAGCAATATAAGGCAGTATTAAGCAAAGCATTAATATTTCAAGATGTTTCATAATCAAAAAAGTTTAATGAACACTTCTAAGTTAAACCACATAAATGCCATTAGAAAGAGTGGTAATACTGAATTTGATTATCGAATAATTACTTAAAGTTTATGCTGTAGAGATTTAAGTGTTTTTACAAAAAATACCTACTATTTTAACAACATTACACTTATCAACTCAAAAACCACTATTTTTGTCGTCCAAAATTTTATAATTTGAAAAAACACATTCAACATCCTATTTTTGAGATTATTGCAAAGGCTGCAACCGAATTAAACATTGATGCCTATGTAATTGGCGGCTTTGTTCGTGATATAATTTTAAAACGACCTTGTAAAGATATTGATGTGGTTGCTATTGGTTCTGGGATTGAGTTGGCTGAAAAAGTTGCTAAAATTATTGGAAAACAAACCAAAGTAACTGTATTTAAAAACTTTGGCACCGCTATGCTCAACTATAAAGATTATGAAATCGAATTTGTGGGTGCTAGAAAAGAAAGCTACGATAGAGGTTCACGAAAACCCATTGTAGAAAATGGTACATTAGAAGATGACCAAAATAGAAGAGATTTTACCATAAATGCATTAGCGATAAGTTTAAATAAAGAAACTTATGGTGAAATTCTAGATCCATTTAATGGACAGAAAGATATTGAAAATAAGATAATTAAAACCCCTTTAAATCCTGATATTACTTACTCCGACGACCCACTAAGAATGATGAGAGCCATTCGATTTTCAACACAATTGGGTTTTGATATTGAAGATAAATCATTAAATGCCATCAGTAAAAATAAAGAACGAATAAAAATTGTTTCAAAAGAGCGAATTATTGATGAATTGAATAAAATCATCATGACTTCTACCCCATCTATTGGTTTTAAACACCTTTTTAATACTGGTTTATTAGAAATTATTTTTCCCGAAATGAACCAGTTACAAGGTGTTGAATTGATTGGCAACAAAGGACATAAAGATAATTTTTATCATACCATTGAGGTTTTAGATAATATTTGTGCTAAAACTGATAATTTATGGTTACGATGGACGGCAATATTGCACGATATTGCTAAGCCTACAACAAAACGTTTTGAAAAAAACCAAGGATGGACATTTCATGGACATGAAGACAAAGGTGCTCAAATGGTGCCAAAAATCTTTAAAAATCTAAAACTACCGCTCGACCATAAAATGAAATATGTGCAGAAATTGGTATTATTACATCTTCGTCCTATTGCATTGATAAAAGAAATTGTTAGCGACAGTGCTGTGCGTAGATTGTTGTTCGAAGCTGGTGAAGATATTGATGATTTAATGATTTTATGTAGTGCTGATATTACTTCAAAAAATGAAGAAAAAGTAAAAAAATATCTTTCCAATTTCGAACTAGTTAAACAAAAACTAAAAGAAGTTGAAGAAAAAGATCAGCTTCGAAATTGGCAGCCACCAATTACTGGAGAGTTAATCATGAATACGTTCAATCTGCAACCTTGCAAAGAAGTTGGTTTAATAAAAGATGCCATTAGAGAAGCAATTCTTGAAGGCGAAATAGCCAACAATTATGACGATGCCTTCGCCTTTATGATAATTAAGGCTAGACAATTGAACCTTATTTAATATTAACCAAATGAAACCTACTTTAGTAGTAATAACAGGTCCAACTGCTGTAGGAAAAACCTCCTTATGCGTTGAATTGGCACAACATTACAATACCGAAATTATAAGCGCCGATTCGCGACAGTTTTTTAAAGAATTAACCATTGGAACTGCCAAACCTACTCAATGCGAAATGCAACATGTTACCCATTATTTTATTAATTCTCATTCCATTACACAAAACTACAATGCCACTAACTTCGAACAAGATGTTTTGAAATTGTTAAAGACCCTATTTCAAACGCATAAAATAGTAATAATGACTGGTGGTTCTGGTTTGTATATTGATGCGGTTTGTAATGGCTTTGATGAAAATATTCCAGAAGGCAACGAAAAAATTAGAACAGAACTTGAACAACTATACAATAAATATGGAATTGAATTGTTGCAAGAAAAACTAAAGCAACTCGACCCTGAATTCTATCAAGAAATAGATTTAAACAATATTAAACGATTGTACAGAGCCATTGAAGTTTGTATACTTAGCAGTAACTCTTACAAAGAACTTCGGCAAGGCATTAAAAAATCAAGGCCTTTTAACATCATAAAAATTGCATTAAACCGCGACAAAGAAGAACTTTACAGCAGAATTAACCAACGAGTTGATGTGATGATGGAAAATGGCTTACTTGAAGAAGTTAAGCAAGTGAATGAATATAGAAACCATAACGCACTAAAAACAGTTGGTTATACTGAATTATTCGACCACTTTGACGGAAAATGTTCTTTATCCGAAGCCATAGAAAAAATCAAAGTGAATAGCCGTAGGTATGCTAAAAAACAAATTGCTTGGTTTAATAAATCTAATGATTATAAGTGGTTTCATCCAAATCAAACTAATAAAATAATAAACTATATAAATTCAATAATTATTTTATAAATTAGCCAAAATCAAAAATATTAAAAAATATGGAAACACAACAAACAGAAGACCAAGGAAAAATAGTCGCAATTATTAGCTATATCACTTTAATTGGTTTAATAATAGCATTTGTAATGCATAACGACGATAAAAATAAATCTGAACTTGGAGCATTTCACATTCGACAATCTTTAGGTATTTCATTAACGGCAATAGTTTTAAGTATTGCACAATTTATTTTTGTTCTCATCCCAATTCTTGGTTGGTTAATTAATGTGGTAATTTTAATAGCACTTGTTGGTCTTTTTGTTTTTTGGATATTAGGACTAATTTCAGCTATCAATCAAGAGAAAAAAGAAATACCAATTATTGGAACGTATTTTCAAAATTTATTTGGTGGAATTAAGTAATCTTTTTTATCTTAAGACAAGAGAGCAACTATTTTACATTATTCTCAAAATTTTATAGAGTTTCTATTTCAAATCTATAGAAATTAATAGATAATGGCTCTAGTTTAAATTAGTGTTGATATTTAATTTTTCATAATTATGCTGTAT
>JAVHRO010000099.1:0-37981 GCA_036171675.1 Vicingus sp.
GTATCTATAGGAAAATTTAAAAAAATTACAAAATCAATTTATGCAACGGTCTTAAATTATTAAAACCGACTTGCCTGATTTGAAAGTTAAGATAAAAGAAATTTTAAAGGCAATAGAGTAAAGCAAAGTTTTTTAAAAAAGCTTTGCTTTTAGGGTAAAAAAATAAAAAATCCCTTTATCCATTTGGATAGAGGGATTTTTGTTTAAACTTACAAAAAAATAGTTTAAAAAAATGAGTGAAGAAATAACTATTCAAGAAGAAATAATCGCTAACAAAATCTACGAAATCAGGGGGCAAAAAGTGATGCTAGATAGTGATTTAGCAGCTCTTTACCAAGTAGAAACAAAAAGACTTAAAGAAGCGGTAAAAAGAAATATTACTCGTTTCCCTGTAAAATATATGTTTGAACTTACAGAAAAAGAACATGAATCTTTGAGGTCGCAAATTGCGACCTCAAAAACTGGAAGGGGTGGGACACGTTATTTACCCATGGTTTTTACAGAACATGGAGTTTTACAATTATCAAACATACTAAAAAGTGATAGGGCAATAAAAGTAAGTTTTATTATTATTGAGGTCTTTGTAAGACTTAGAGAAATGCTTTTAACTCATAAAGATATTTTATTAGAGTTAGAAGCCATCAAACAAAAAATAGGATCAAATAGCAATGATATTGAGTTAATATTTAATTACCTAAAACAGTTTGAACAAATTAAACAACAAGAACTTGACTACCAAAACAGAGAACCAATTGGGTTTAGAAAGCAAAAATAGTTTGCAAAATATTTATGTGTGGAATAGTAGGAATTATATCAAAAAATAAGGAAGAACTTCATAAAATTGAAGTTGCCACACAAACACTATCTAAAAGAGGTCCAGATAATCAAAATACTCAGTTTTTTGAACAATTAGCATTTGGTCATGCAAGGCTTTCAATTATTGATACTTCCTTAGCTGCTAACCAACCATTTACTGATAATTCTGGACGACACATCGCCGTTTATAATGGCGAAATTTTTAATTTTTTAGAATTAAAAGCCGATTTAATAAAACAAGGAATAACTTTTAAAACCAATAGCGATACCGAAGTATTATTAAACTTATATATCCTCCACGGCGAAAAATGTTTGGATAAACTCAATGGTTTTTTTGCCTTTGCCGTTTTTGATACACAAAATAATTCGTTGTTCGTTGCTCGAGATAGAATGGGCATAAAACCGTTGCTCTACTATTTTGATGGCTCAACATTTATTTTTGCGTCCGAATTAAAAGCCATTTTAAAATTTACAGTAGATAAAACAATCGACCAAACCAGTTTGTTTAATTACTTACAATTCAATTACATCCCAACTCAAGATTCTATTTTTAAGAAAATTAAAAAATTAACTCCTGGCCATTTTATTATTATTTCGGATGTTTCTAACGTAGCAAATGTTATTGAAAAACAATATTATTCCATTCCAAATATTGAAGAAAATAGAATTGTTAATTGTATAACCAATTACGAAAAAGCCAAAACTGATTTAGCTAATTTATTAGAAGATTCAGTCCAAAAAAGATTAATCTCAGATGTGCCAATCGGTACGTTTTTAAGTGGTGGTGTCGATTCTTCTGTCATTAGTTTATTGGCAAAACGACATAAAGCTGATTTGGAAACTTTTTCGATTGGCTATAAAGACGAGCCCTATTTTGATGAAACCAACTACGCCGAAGCGGTTGCTAAAAAAATTGGAAGCAATCACCATTGTTTTTCGTTATCAAACAACGATTTATACGAAAACTTGAATGAGATTTTAGATTACCTCGATGAACCATTTGCTGATTCTTCAGCCATTGCTGTTTATCTGTTAAGCAAATACACCAAAAAACATGTTACCGTTGCTTTGTCAGGTGACGGAGCCGATGAAATTTTTTCTGGCTACAATAAACATGCTGCCGAATTTAAAGCAAGAAATGGTGGTGTTAAAGAATCGCTAATCAAACTCAGTTTTCCACTTTGGAATTTACTTCCAAAATCTCGTAACAATAAACTAACAAACAAAAATCGCCAATTGTACAAATTCAGTTTAGGTGTAAAATTGTCAAATAAAGAACGATATTGGCTTTGGGCAGGTATTCAACCAAAAGAATTTGTGGAAGAATTATTGTCGGAAAATTTGAATCTGCTAGATTACAACAACCGAAAAAATTTACTTTTAGAATCCATCAACAATTCAGGAAGTTTTAACGATGTATTATTAACAGATTCAAAAATGGTTTTGGTCAATGATATGCTTCGTAAAGTGGATACCATGAGCATGGCAAATAGTTTAGAAGTAAGAACGCCATTTTTAGATTATAGAGTCGTAAATTTTGCTTTTTCGTTACCCGTTGAGTTTAAAATTGATGGAAAAATGAAGAAAAAAATTTTGCAAGATGCTTTTAGAAATGATTTACCGGAAGAGGTTTACAACCGACCAAAACACGGGTTTGAAGTTCCATTGCTTTCATGGTTTAAAAACGAATTACAGTCAACCATTGAAAACGATTTGTTGGGAGATGATTTTATTGAAGAACAAGGGATTTTTAATGTAAAAACAATCCAAAAACTAAAAAAACAATTATTTTCAAACAACCCTAACGATGCAGCAGCTACAATTTGGGCAATAATTGTGTTCAATACCTGGTGGAAAAAATATTTATTGAATTAAATGAGTGAAAAGAAAAAAATAAAAGTTTTACGTATCATCAACCGCTTTAATTTAGGTGGCCCAACCTTTAATGCCGCTTATTTAACAAAATATTTGAGCGATGATTTTGAAACACTATTAGTTGGTGGAGATAAAGATGATACAGAAGAAAGTTCAACTTTTATTCTTGATAATTTGGGGTTAAATCCAATAATTATTACTGAAATGAGACGAGATATTGGTTTCAAAGGAGAAATCATAGCATATAAAAAATTAAAAAAAATCATCGAAGAATTTCAACCCGACATTGTTCATACTCACGCATCAAAAGCTGGAACTTTAGGCAGAATTGCAGCATTCAAATGTAAAGTACCTATAATCGTTCATACTTTTCATGGTCATGTTTTTCATTCCTATTTTGGAAAAACAAAAACCATGATATTTAAAGCTATTGAACGCTATTTAGCAACAAAATCAACCACTATTATTGCCATAAGTGAAATTCAAAGATTAGAATTAGCTGAAATTCATAACATTTGTAATAAAGAGAAAATTAAAGTTATTCCTCTAGGCTTTGATTTAACAAAGTTTCATGAAAATATTGAAGAAAAACGAAAATCATTCAGAGCCCAATACAAAATTGACGACGACGAAATTGCCATAGGAATAGTTGGTCGATTGGTTCCTATAAAAAATCATCGTTTATTCATCGATTCAATAAATGAAATAGCCAAGAAATCTAAAAAAAAAATACGAGCATTTATTATTGGTGATGGAGAGGATAAAGAAACCCTTGTCAATTATTGCAAATCTATACATATTACCTATACTGAATTCCTAATCCAGCCAACAGCTGCAACCATAACATTTACTTCATGGATAAAAGATATTGACTGGGCAAATGCAGGGTTAGATATTATTGCATTATCATCATTAAACGAAGGAACACCCGTTAGTTTAATAGAGGCACAAGCTTCAAATAAACCAATCGTTACCACTAATGTTGGTGGCATTGAAAATATAGTAATTCCAAACGAAACTGCTTTTATTGTGTCATCAAACAATTTAGAAGGATTTACGAACTCTCTTTCCGACCTTGTAAATAATGATGAATTACGAAAAAACATGAGTTTAAAAGGTTGGAATCATGTTAAAGATAAATTTCATTACACCAGACTTGTCAACGATATTGAACAACTTTACGTATCTTTATTAAACAGCAAAAAATAAATTTACATATTAGGTAAGTTTTTAATAAGTTTGTTATCTTCAAATTAGAACTATATAATAATGAATTGGAATAAACTTAAAGGGATTATTGTTATTATAATGACCTTTTCAATTTTCGCTTGTAATGTTAACCCAAGCATAATGCTTAGAGCTAAAAAAGATTACAAATACGATACCAACCCAGGCGATTCAACGAGAGAATATAAGATTAACATTAGCGACATGCTAGATTTTCAATTGTACACCAACGAAGGGACTAGACTAATTGATTTAACCGCACTTTCAAACGCTGAAAACAGATTAATGGGAACCACAAATACAGATTTATTGGTAGAATATGATGGAAATTGTAAATTTCCTGTAATTGGAAGATTAAATCTAAAAGGTAAAACGATAAAAGAAGCAGTCGAAATTTTACAAAATGAATACTCAAAATATTACATCAAACCTTTTGTATTGTTAAAAGTAACCAATAGAAGGGTGACTGTTTTTACAGGAATTGGAAAAGCTCAAATAGTTCCATTAAACAACGAATATACTACAATTATAGAAGTTTTGGGTGCCGCCGGCGGTTTGTTAAAAGAGAGTAAAGCCCATAAAATAAAATTAATTCGAGGCGATTTAAAAAATCCAAAAGTTTATCTTTTTAATTTTAAGGATATTGAAGGCATTAAGAATGCCGATTTTGTGATGGAAGCTAACGATATTGTATATGTCGAACCTAGAAGAAATGTCCTTAGCGAAGCGGTTAGAGATGTTGCCCCATTAGTGAGCTTAATAACAAGTACACTTACATTAATAATTGTAATCAATAACCTTAGTAAATAGAGTTAATGACTGACGACCATTCTAATAGTCAAAAGAACGATGCTATATCTAATTTTAATACAGAATTAGATGTTATTTTATTGATGCAAATTTTTAAAAAGAATTTGTTCATTTTTATTGCAATAATAATAATTTGTGTGGCTGTTGCAGTTGTTTACTTAAGATATACAGTTCCACTTTATCAATCTCAACTTGTGTTGCAAGTCGGCTCTAAAAACACTGCAGACCAAGTATTAAAAGTAGAAAATTTTCAAGAAAATAATGATGATGATGTTGCCAAAGATGTTGAATTACTTAAATCCAAGTTATTACTAAAAAGAAGTTTATTGAAGCTACCTTTAGAAGTTAGCTACTTTAATAAGGGTAAATTTTTAACCTTCGAGTTATATAAAAATTCACCATTAACAGTTAATTTCCAAATATTAGATTCAACGATAATAGGACTTCCATTCTATGTAGAATTAACGAACAACAATAAATTCAAATTATACGAAAACGAAACTTTTCTTGGAGAGTTTTCCAATAACCATGAAATTAATTTACCAAAAATTAACCTAAACATTCATATTGAAGATTATGAAGGGGTTAACGCATCTCAATCTGATATAAAAGGTACATCAATGTATTTCACCATCAATGACATTGAGTCACTTACAAATAATTACATCTCTAAATTAACTGTTTATCCATTAAACCCCATGGCTAAAACCATTAGCCTAACTTTTCAAGACAACAACGCACTAAAAACAGCTGATGTAGTCACCGCATTGGCAAATGAATATATTGTTTACGATATAGAGGAAAGAAGTAAAAGTTCTAAAAAGGTAATCGAATTTTTAGATGATCAATTGGATAAGTATTACAATAAAGTTAAACTCTCAGAAAATAGTATTGAAGACTTCCAAAAAACGAACAAACTTGCTGATATTGATAAATTTTCCTCTCTTTATGTTGAAAGGGTAAATAAACTTGAGAACGATTTAATTGATTTCGATTTACAAAAAAGTGTTTTAATAGAAATTAATAATTCTCTTAAAGGAAAAATTAAAGAAATCAATGTTTACAACCTTTTACCCATATTATCAGGTACAGAATATGAAGCAAGAATTACTGCCTTAATTACTGATTTGCAAGAACTATTAGTAGCGCGACAAAAAATCTTGACAGAATCTACCAAAGAAAGTGAAACGTTAAAATTACAAGACCAACAGATTGAAATTCAAAAAGAAGTTCTCTTTAAATCAATTTCAGCGCTAGTTGAAAAACTTGAATTTAGAAGAAAAGGTATCGTTAACAAAATTGATGAAATCCAGAAAAAGTACTTAAATGTTCCTGCCAAAGAATTGGAATACGCAAGACTACAACGAGTTTTGTCGATTGACGAAAAATTCTTTACTTTAATAATGGAAAAAAGGACAGAATATTCCATTTCAGAAGCAGGATTTGTCCCACAACATACCATTTTAGACAAGGCTATTGTGCCTGGAGCTCCATTTTCACCTAATAAAAAAATAATAATCATTACAGGAATTCTTTTGGGGGTTGTAATAAGTATTGTTATTCTAATATTAAAGTATGTTTTGAAAAATACCATTTCTACTATGGACGAAATTTCAAAACACGCTAATTTAGCAGTGTCAATTTTAGGTTCAGTTCCTGTTTATACCAGAGAAATACCCGTTTCACAATTGGTAATTAATCGAGACCCAAAATCAATAATTTCGGAATCGTTTAGGGCAATTCGTACTAACCTACAATTTATCTCTAAAGATGAAGGTAGTAAACTAATGGCCATTACCTCAACCATTTCTGGCGAAGGAAAAACTTTCTGTACCTTAAATTTAGGTGGAATTATTGCGATGTCTGGTAAAAAAGTAATCATCCTCGATTTAGATATGCGTAAACCAAAAATTCATATCGGTTTTGGCGTAAAAAACAATCATGGAATGAGTACAATTCTTATTGACCAAGATAACATTAAAGATTGCATTCACCATAGCGAACTTGAGAACCTTCATTTTATTACCTCTGGCCCAATACCACCAAACCCTTCCGAGCTCATCATTAACGGAAAATTAGACTATATTGTTAACGAATTAAAAAAAGATTACGACTTAGTAATTATTGATAATCCACCTATTGGATTGGTTTCTGATGCTATGGAAATGTTGAAAAAAGCCGATTATCCAATTTATGTATTCAAAAGTGAATACTCAAGGAAAAATTTTATTAACAACTTGAATAAACTTATTGTAGAAAACGGTATTAAAAAACTTTCAATTATTTTAAATGGCGTAGATTACACCAATAAATATTACAGTTATGGCTATAACTATAACTACAGCTACGGAAACAAAGATGGTTATTATTATGACGATACCAAAAAAGATAATTCCATAAAAAGATTTTTAAAAAAGAAAAAAAATATTTAATGCAGTTCGAAAAAACAGATTTTGAAGGGGTTATCATTATTAAACCAACCGTATTTGAAGACCAACGTGGATATTTTTATGAGTCGTTTAACAAAAATGAATTTCATAAAAACGGCTTAACTGTTGAATTCGTTCAAGATAATCAATCTTTATCCGAAAAGAATGTACTAAGAGGTTTGCACTTTCAGTTACCTCCATATGCTCAAGGAAAATTAATACGAGTAATTAAAGGAAGTGTTCTGGATGTGGCAGTTGACATAAGAAAATCATCAAAAACGTATGGTCAATATTTTAAACTCATACTATCTGAAACGAATAAAACAATGTTATATATTCCAGTTGGATTTGCTCATGGATTTGTAACACTTGAAAACGAGACAATTTTTAGTTACAAATGCACCAACTTTTATAATAAAGAATCCGAATCTTCTATCCGTTGGAATGATAACACCCTAAACATAAACTGGGAAACCAATCAACCAAAGCTATCTGAGAAGGATCAACATGCCGAATTGTTTGCTACATTTAAAAGCCCTTTTTAATATGAATTTGCTTTCATCTAAACATATTATCTTTTTTCTGGGCACGATAGTATTTTCCTATCTTATTAATCATATTCTTTTAAAATTCGTAAAAACGTTAGGTATTCGAAACCAAGGCGAAACTACTATTAGATGGAGTGAACAAGTTAAACCTGCTTTAGGAGGTTTAAGTTTTTATATCGTTTTTTTATTATCAATCACTTTGCATCCTTTTATTTTTTCTTACAGCGCATCGGCAATTGATTTTAAATTTACCGGTATTATTGGTGCCGTATCGCTAGGATTTTTAATGGGATTAGCTGATGATGCTTATAACACCAAACCCATATTAAAACTAATCACACAAATATTGTGTGGAGTTATCTTAATTTATTCAGGCACATTCATTAAAGTTTTTGAAACAGATTTATTAAACTACATGCTAACTATTGTATGGATTGTGGGTTTAATGAATTCCATTAATATGTTAGATAATATGGATGGTATAACCACTACCATTTCACTTATTATAGCATTTACTATTTTTATAATAATGCTTTCAAACCAAGAGTTTGATTCTATTGCAATGACTGTAGTTATTGGTTTACTTGGTACATTATTCGCTTTTTTGTATTTTAATTGGGCCCCCTCAAAAATGTTTATGGGTGATACAGGAAGTCAATACTTAGGAATTTTATTAGCAGCCTTAAGTATTAATTATTTATGGAATCCTGTAACAACAACTGAATTCTCAATATCTCGACAATTTTTAATTCCAATTTTAACTTTTATTATTCCTATTGTCGATACCACCACTGTGGTAATAAAAAGAATTAGCAAAGGTAAGTCTCCTTTTATTGGAGGAAAAGACCATACCACTCATCATTTGTCCTATTTAGGCTTTTCAGAAAAACAAGTGGCTTTAATTTTTGCACTTATATCAATAATTAGTTCTACCATTGTAATATATCTAATCTCCTCAATAAAACAGTGGAGTCATTTATTCACATTCATTTTTTCAACATATTTTATCACTGTTTTTTTTATTTTGTTTACTATCGCAAAAAAAAATGTGGATAAATCTAACTAATCGAAAATGCCAGGGCTGGAAGAACACTTTATTGAGGTTGAAGGGGCGAGAGTTCATAATCTAAAAAATATATCTGTTAAAATACCAAGAAATCAATTCGTGGTAATTACAGGTCTAAGTGGCAGTGGAAAATCTTCACTTGCTTTCGACACCATTTATGCTGAAGGGCAAAGAAGATACTTGGAAACATTTTCCGCTTATGCCCGTCAATTTTTAGGAAACATGGAACGTCCGGATGTTGACAAAATTAGTGGATTAAGTCCTGTAATTTCTATTGAGCAAAAAACCATCAACAAAAACCCAAGATCAACTGTTGGAACAATTACTGAGGTTTATGATTTTTTTAGATTACTTTTTGCTCGAGCATCAAATGCCTATTCCTATAACACTGGTGAGTTGATGGTAAAATATACCTCTTCTCAGATTATTGATTTGGTGTACGAAAACTATTTAAACAAAAAAATTATTATTCTCGCTCCTCTCGTTAAAGGTAGAAAAGGTCATTATAAAGAGTTGTTTCAACAAATAATAAAGTTGGGTTTTATTAAAGCTAGAATTGACGGTGAAATAACTAATGTAAATGTTGGCTTACAACTCGATAGATATAAAACTCACAACATTGAAGTAGTCATTGACCAAGTGCTTGTGAATGAGAATGACAAAAAAAGAATAAATAACTCTATTGAAATAGCTTTAAAACACAGTAAAGATTCGGTTATGTTATTCGATATTGACACAAATAAATATATTCTATTGAGTAAAAATTTAATGTGTCCAACTACAGGAATTTCATACGACGATCCTGCTCCAAATATGTTCTCGTTTAATTCTCCTTTCGGAGCTTGTAAAAAGTGTAATGGGTTAGGAGAAGTTTCTGAAATTGATTTAAAAAAAATAATTCCCAATGTTAATTCTACTATTAAAAAAGGAGGAATAGTACCTTTAGGAGAATACAAAAGCAATTGGACATTTAGACAAATAGAAGCCATTGGTAAAAAGTTAAATTTCACAATAAATACTCCACTTAAAGACATTAGCGAAGAAGCAATTGATTTTTTATTAAATGGTTCAACTGAACCCATAACTGTTGCGCAAAATATTTCAGGAATAGCCACTGAATATACCATTGAATTTGAAGGAATAATAAACATCATCAATAAACAATATCAAGAAAACAACTCTAAATCAATTGAACGTTGGGCAGAAAGTTTTATGAACAAGGTAAAATGCCCTGTTTGTGAGGGGTCTAAACTCAAAAAAGAGGCCTTATATTTTAAAATTGACGATAAAAATATTGCTGAAATCTCTCAAATGGATATTTCAACATTATACAGTTGGTCAAAAAATTTAGAAAATATTATTTCCAAAAAACAGCAAATAATTGCTAAAGAGGTGCTCAAAGAAATCAATTCTAGACTTGAATTTTTGCTAAACGTAGGGTTAGATTACCTTTCACTCAACAGAAGTTCTAGAACACTTTCTGGAGGCGAAGCACAACGAATTAGATTAGCTACCCAAATTGGCTCTCAACTTGTAAACGTGCTTTATATCTTAGATGAGCCCAGTATTGGCCTTCATCAACGTGATAACCAAAAACTAGTAACTTCTCTAAAAGAATTAAGAGATTTAGGTAATTCCATTATAGTTGTTGAGCACGATAAAGAAATCATGTTAGAGTCTGATTATATTATAGATATTGGACCGAAAGCGGGTATACATGGTGGAGAAATTGTAGGTTTTGGAACACCAGCAGATATTGTTTTACAAGATACTGAAACAGCCAATTATCTCAATGGTAAAAACTCAATAAAAATTCCAAAAACTAGGCGAACTGGCAATGGTAAAACACTTGATCTTATTGGCGCAACTGGCAATAACTTAAAAAATATTTCTCTAAAAATTCCACTAGGACAATTAGTTTGTGTAACAGGGGTCTCTGGAAGTGGAAAATCAACATTAATCAATGAAACCCTTTATCCAATATTAAACAAGTACATTTATAATGGTGTAAAAAAACCACTCCCCTATCAATCAATTCATGGCTTAGAACATATTGACAAAGTTATAGATATCGACCAATCTCCTATTGGAAGAACCCCTCGTTCAAATCCTGCAACTTATACTGGCGTTTTTACAGATATACGAACACTATTTAGCAATCTACCAGAAGCACAAATAAGAGGATATAAAGCTGGTCGTTTTTCTTTTAATGTTAAGGGGGGCCGTTGTGAAACTTGTCAAGGTGCAGGAATAAAGACTATTGAAATGAACTTTTTACCAGATGTCTATGTCGAATGCAACGAATGTGATGGGAAAAGATATAATAGAGAAACATTGGAAGTTCGATTTAAAGGAAAATCAATTAGCGATGTACTAAATATGACCATTACTCAAGCGCTTGATTTCTTTCAAAACATACCTTCAATTTATCAAAAAATTATAGCATTAGAAGAAGTTGGATTGGGATATTTACATTTAGGTCAACCATCCACAACCCTTTCTGGAGGTGAAGCTCAACGGGTTAAATTGGCCACCGAACTATCGAAAAAACAAACTGGAAATACTTTTTATATTCTTGATGAACCCTCAACAGGGTTGCACTTCGAAGACATAAGAATTTTGCTGGAAGTACTAAATAGACTGGTTGACATAGGTAATTCAGTTTTAATTATTGAACATAATATGGATATTATCAAAGTCGCCGATTATGTTATTGATATCGGACCTGATGGTGGTCAGAATGGTGGTGAAATAGTAGCTCAAGGAACCCCTGAAAAATTAATTCAGTACTCAAATAAAAGCTATACCGCAAAATTTTTGGAAAAAGAATTAATCATAAATAACTAATTTAGTATCAAACAAAACTCAAAAATATTATAATGGAAGATGATCGAATAAAAGACAGGTTTAGAGATAAAGACTGGAACGAAATAAAATCGAATGATTCATGGGCAATATTTAAAATGATGTCGGAATTAGTTGATGGTTTTGAAAAAATGTCGAAAATTGGTCCATGTGTTTCAATTTTTGGTTCAGCTCGAACAAAACCTGATAATAAATATTACGAGTTGGCAACTGAAATTGCCTTTAAGCTTTCTAAAAAAGGATATGGAATAATTACGGGTGGTGGACCTGGTATAATGGAAGCAGCCAATAAAGGAGCTTTCGACGCTAAAGGAAAATCGGTTGGACTAAACATCGATTTGCCATTTGAACAACATAGCAATCCGTATATTGATGCTGACAAATTAATTACTTTCGATTACTTTTTTGTACGTAAAGTAATGTTTGTAAAATACGCGCAGGGATTTGTAGTACTTCCTGGTGGCTTTGGAACATTTGATGAGCTTTTTGAAGCAATAACACTAGTTCAAACTCAAAAAGTAGGTAAATTTCCTATAATTTTAGTTGGAAGAAATTTTTGGAATGGTTTGTTAGATTGGATAAAAACTACCGTTACCGAAGAAAAAAATATTAGTCCAAAAGATGTTGATTTATTTTCAGTTGTCGATACTGCCGATGAAGCTATAAAGGTAATTGACGATTTTTACGGACAATTTATGCTAAAACCAAATTTTTAAGGTTATTAACATTTTTTAGTTTAAAAGTCTTTACCTCTTTTCATACAAGAGCTTCATTTTGTTATAGATTTGTTTTATTATTTCACCATTAAACAGATTGTTAATATCTTGCATTAAAATGATTTTATATTAAAATTTATACTATTTTTATTGCAATATTTACTAACAAACTTAAAATATGTATAAATCATATCAACTTATCGCCCTAATAATTACCCTTCTATTAACTAATGTTAGTTATAGTCAGGAAAAATCATCTAGCCAAAACATACCATCTATTGGTGCTCATATAGGTGTTTTGTCATACATGGGCGATGTTACTGGTTCTAAGGGCTCCACCATATATACCTATTGGAAACCAGGATTTGGATTTTATCTTGAAAAAAAAATCGGTAGCATCTTTGGAATAAGCTTTAATGGACTATTTGGTAAAGTGTCAAAAAGTCAATTAGATGAAACTACTTTTAGAAATTTTGAAACCTCAATTATAAATATTGACGCTAACTTGTTGTTAGACTTTGATAATGGAAAAGTAATCAATGAAAGTTCGGTATTTGCCCCTTATTTCTCAGTTGGTTTTGGTTTTCTATCATTCGATCCAAAAGGAGATTTACAAAATAGTTCAAGTAAATACTATCATTGGAATGATGGAACATTACGTGATATGAATCAAAACACACCAGGAGCTGATACAACTTCAACAATCATCATTAGAGACTACACCTACGAATCTTCACTAAAAGATAGTACAAAAAGTTATTCAAAAACCAGTTTTACTTTACCAATTCGATTTGGATTGAAATTTAAATTAGCACCAAACCTTGATGCTAGATTAGGTGTCGCCTATATTATGACTTTTACCGATTATCTTGATAATTACGCTACTGGAGGCAACGATAACATGTTCTACACTTCTTTTGGATTGCAATATAATTTTGCTGCATCAACCAGTTCAAGTAGCAAATACAAAGATTTTGATTTCTCAAAATTAGACAAATTAGACAGTGATGGTGATGGTGTTAAAGATGTCGATGACATGTGTCAAAATACCCCAACAGCAGTAAAAGTAGACAATAATGGCTGTCCAATTGATAGCGATAAAGATGGTGTCCCCGATTATTTAGATAAAGAAGCAAACACAAAGATTGGTACTACTGTTAACGCTGATGGTGTAACATTAACGGATGATATGGTAGCTCTTCAGGAAAGCATGAAAGACTCCATTAAAACGGAAAGAAGAACATTTAAAGCTGACGATTTATCTCAATCAGAATTAGACCAAATACAAAAAGAATATGAAGTTGCAAACAATGCAACCCTAGCAACCGTAACTATTCCAGAAAAATACAAATCACTTGATTTAGACAAAGACAATTATATCTCTGCCAAAGAAGTAACTAATGCAATTGACATGTTCTTTGATGGTAGCACACCTTTAACTGCTAAAGATTTACATCAACTAATAGATTTTTATTTCGAGCAATAGCATACATAAACTATGATAAAATACGTAATTCTCTTCATCCACCTTATAGGCTTGTCTTTTTACCAACTATTTTTTGGAGATGTAACAGCCACACAAAAAATTCCTAATACAATAAAAGCTGGTGAAGAAGTTACTGTTGAAGTGACCATCGTAAAAAATGATGTAAATGGCTTTGCAAAAGTCCAACAAACTTTACCTCCTGGATTCTTTGCTGAAATAATCGATGCTAAAGGGGCTACATTTTCTTTTAAAGACAATATTGTGAAATTTATTTGGATGGCTTTACCTGCAGATAAAGAGTTTACTATTACCTATAAGCTTAAACCAAATATTGATATTATAGGAGATTTTTCGATTGCTGGTAAATTCTCCTTTATCTCAGACAACGAAAGAAAAAATGTTGACATCCCTCCATCCAACATTACCATAGTTAAAGATTTAGAAAACGCTTCACAACCAGCACTAGCAGTAATAGATAATCCAGTTGTGGAGAATGCCCCCACTACTCAAACACCAATTGTGATTGAAAAAATTGAAACCACAACAAACATAACTCCTGCTAAAGTTGAAATTCAAAGCACCAGAACCATCGAAAATTTAGGTAATAACTATAAAGTAACCGTTAAGATTAATCAGACTAATTTAGATGGATTTGCAAAATTTGTAGATATTGTACCTTCTGGATTTACTGCATCTACTGATAATCCAGAAGGTGGTATTTTCTCTTTTAGTGATGGTGAAGCAAAGATATTATGGATGGCAGCACCTAAAAAAGCTGAATTTTCAGTATCGTATTTTATTGAACCTACTGATGCAAAACAAGGTAGTTATACTATTTCTGGTACCTTTTCTTATCTTGAAAATGACTTAACAAGTAAACACAATATTAACAGTAGCACTTTTAATTTCAATACTCAAACCATCGCACAAACTGAAACAACCGTTTCTAATGAACAACAGCCAATAATAGAAAAAACTCCTGCCATTGTGGAACCTGTTAAACAAGAAAAACTTAAAACTCCAGTAGTTGAAAAACAACCTGTAAAAGAAAATACAAAGTCTAATATTACCTCTGTTCCTTCTGCCGAAAAAGGAGTTACCTATAAAGTTCAAGTTGGAGCTGGACACCAAACGGTATCTAATTCATATTTTGCATCTAAATTTAATTTGACTGATGCTGTTTCTACCGAATCTCATGAAGGATGGATAAAATATATTGTTGGAAAATATACGGAGTATCAACAAGCTAGAGACAAACGAAATATGGTAAGAAACAATGTGAAAAACGCATTCGTTACGGCATACAACCAAGGTAAACGAATTACTGTTCAAGAAGCATTAATGATTTCTAACCAAAAATGGTATCAATAATTTAACTATTATTGTATCTTTACATCGTTTTTAACGTATTAATGGCTGATTATTTATCTTTATGATAAACACAATTTTTTTAATTACATGTATATTTTTCTCCTCTTTTGTTTATTCTCAAGAGGTTAATAAAGATACCGTAACTACAAAAAAAGAAAACCCAAAAATTCCGGTTTACTCTCCATCTATAGGATTAGGTGTAGGAATGTTCAAATTCTATGGCGACATACTTCAAGTAAAAAGAGGAAATTCATTAATTAGTAATATTGGTTACGATTTACATGTTAAGCAACAACTTAACTCATCGCTTACTATAAAATTTTATGTGTTATTTGGTTCTTTAAGTGCTAATGAGCGTTCAGCTGAGAGAAACCTAAATTTTAAATCTAGTATTACAACTGGCGGATTTGCCTTAATGTACAATTTTGACCAATTTCTACCCAAAGAAAGAATTATTAATCCGTTCATAACACTTGGATTTGAGTCTGTTGAGTTTCATTCTAAAACTGACCTATATGACGAGTTTGGAAATAAGTACAACTATTGGTCGGACGGTTCAATACGAAATTTACCTGAAACCGATATCAATGCAATGGATGCAATTGTAATTCAACGAGATTATTTTTATGAAACAGACCTCCGTGAAATGGATTATGATAGTAAAGGAAAATATCCTGAAAGAACCTTTGCTATCCCTTTAGGTGTTGGTGCCCAAATGCACTTAACAAAAAACATTGATTTTACAATGGGAACAACTATGCACTTTACCTTCACCGATTTAATTGACAACGTTGTGGCTGAAAGTTCAGGTGATAGAATTGGAACACTTAAAGCTAATTCGTCAAACGATAGGTTTTTAATGAGTTCTATTGCTATAAGTTATAACTTCCAAAATCACAAAAACGATAAAACAGTTAAAGATTTTGGAGAAGAAATTGATTACATGATGTATGACAGCGAAGATGAAGATGGTGATGGTGTAATTGACTTTATTGATGAATGCCCTTGGACTCCAGCTGGTGTAGAAGTTAACGAAAAAGGTTGTCCATTGGATAACGACCACGACTTTGTTCCGAATTTCAGAGACGATGAATTGGAATCTAGAGAAACTGTTCCAGTAACTCCGCAAGGTGTTGAAATGACTGATGAAATGATATTTGTTGATTACCAACATTACATGGACTCTACAGGAATGTTTATTGGAACTGAAAATAGATTAATTACTGCTCAAAAACATGCTAAGAAAAATTATCGTGTTCAAGTTGGTTCATTCACAGAAGCCATTGATGCGGAATTAGTTGATAAATTTTTAAGCATTCCGGATGTTGAAATTAAAGTAATGGGTGATTCTTTAACCATTATTGCAGTTGGTAATTACGATAATTTGCCAGAAGCATTAAAACGTAAAATGCAGTTAACCAAAGATGGATTTGATGCTGCTATAGTAGTTACCGAAGAAAAAGATGGCTCGTTTAAATCAGTTGGAGATGCCGATAACAATTTGGTAGTTGAAAACAATGGTGGATCAGAAATTTCATCAAACGAATTATTGTTTAGAGTTCAATTAGGAGCATTCTCTAAAAAGCAACCCGCAAGTAGTTTCAATGGTTTAAAAAATATTATAGAAATTAAAGCAGATGATGGATTATATAAATACTTATACAACGCTTCATACAAAACAATGAATGAAGCAGCTGCTGGAAAAGTAGGTTTAGCTTTAGATTTCGGTGTTAAAGATGCCTTTATTGTTGCATACAAAGGTGGCAAACGAATTCCTTTGACTTCTGCTGGTGTTGTTACTACACAAGAGGAGACAGACATCGTTGAACACCAAAAAGTAAATTACGACAAAGCAAATATCAACTTTAAAGTTCAAATTGGTACTTATAAAAATCAATTGCCTACTGAAGTTCTTACTAAATTTATGGAACTCGGAAATGTTGAACAAAAAGTAGTTGAAAATGGTTTAACACGATATACTGCTGGTGAATTTAAAACCTTTGAAGAAGCAGAAAATTACAAACAAGAGCTAATTCAAAAAGGATTAGGTGGGGCTTTTGTTATTTCACTTCACAATGAAGAATTAATTCCTATTAGTAAGGCCAAAGAAATACTAGCTCAGTAAAGTAATTAATCCTCAATTTCTCTATTAGCAACGTAGGTTTCCCATTTTGCTAATACTTGAACCATATCATCAGGAAGTTCTGAATTAAATTGAAGCCACTTTTTTGTAGTTGGATGCGTAAAACCAAGAGTTTTTGCATGTAATGCCTGTCTTGGTAATATTTCAAAGCAATTGTTAATGAATTGCTTGTATTTTGCAAAAGAAGTCCCTTTTAAAATTTTATCACCACCATACTCATTGTCATTAAATAAACTATGACCAATATGTTGCATATGAACACGTATTTGGTGTGTTCTACCTGTTTCAAGTTTGCATTCTATAAGGGTTACATAGCCAAACCGTTTTAGTACTTTATAATGCGTTACAGCATGTTTTCCATAATCTCCATCAGGGAAAACATCCATAATTTTTCTATTCTTTAAATTTCTCGCCAAATTTCCAGTCACGGTACCTTCATCTTCAACAAAATCTCCCCAAACTAATGCATTATACCTTCGTTCGGTTGAGCGCTCAAAAAATTGATTTGCTAAATGCGTCATAGCATGTTCAGTTTTAGCCACAACCATAATTCCAGTCGTATTTTTATCAAGCCTATGAACCAACCCAGGTCTATTGTTTACACTTCCGTTTGGCAAATTATTTAAATGATAGATGAGACCATTAACCAACGTTCCCGAATAATTTCCATAACCTGGATGAACTACTAACCCTGCTTGTTTATTAATTACCAAAACATCATCATCTTCGTATAAAATAGTCAATGGAATGTTTTCTGGAATAAGTTCTAAATCACGAGGAGGATAAGGCATTACAATAGATACCTCATCAAATGGTTTTACACGATAATTAGATTTTACAGCAATTTTATTAACTAAAATATTACCTGAACTTGCCGCAACTTGTATTTTGTTGCGAGAAGTATTTGGAACTCTATCCATTAGAAACTTATCGATTCGTAATAAGTCTTGACCTTTGTCAGCCACAAATTTATAATGTTCAAAGAGTTCTTGTTCTTCGTCTAACTGCTCATCGTCGATAAATTCTTGCAAGGTGGTATTATTTGGAAATGATTACTTTTTCAGTTTGTATTTTTCCTTCATTAAAAATTTTAATAAAATAAATTCCATTTGAAAGTGACGTTAAATCAAGGGTTGAATAATTGTTTTTAGGAAAATCAATTAATTTTTTACCAAGCAAATTATAAACACAAATTTCAACTTGTTTAGACTCGTTAAAATGTAAAATTCCATTGCATGGATTTGGAAATACTTTTATATTTAAATCATCAGCAAATTCATCAACACCAACAACGGGTTCATCATATTTAAAAACAGGTTGAATCATTAAAGTTCCTGCATAATTTGAATTTTGCCAAACGCCATCAGCATTAAAAAACACACGATTTTGGTTGTTATGATTAAGGTCGTATCCAGTATTTAAAAAATCTTCTGTAATATTTTGATAACCAAAATAGTATGTTCCTGCTGTTAAATAAATAGGATATGCCAAATTATAATACAAATACTCATTGGTAAATGAATAAATCGGATTAAAATAGTCTGTCTGTTGGTAAACAATATTTTCAGGAGCAAGACTAGACCAAATCGTTAATTTAAATGATTTACCACTTTGATTATCTTTAATCGGATTGAAATAGATTTTAATGCTCGTAAGTGTATCGCTTTTTTTAATATTAAATTGATTAGCAAGCTTTGCTCCTATTCCTTGAATTCCATAACCAACTTCAGCACTTCCATCGTCATAAGAATAGTAGTTTCCAAATACTTGATAGGTTATAACCGTATCATTGTGTTGATTAAAATCGACAACACTATTCAAATCAAAATAATTTTTAATCTGAAAAACTTTAGTTTTTGCGGTATCGTCAGTAGGAAAATAGAAATTATTTAATGGCAAATTATAGACAGCTTGTGGCTCAAGTAAACTTGAATAGGCGGGAACATTTTTTGATGAAGTTGTAGTTGGGTATGTTTCAATAACCAACCCAGCACCATTATTTTCAATTACTTTATATTTATAAAAAACAGCATAATTAGCACTATGGTTGTTTTTATACTCTACATCCATTGAATTAGCCATATTTCCTATAGTATCGATCATATAATGACTCCAAGGCATTGATGTAAATTCGTTTAACATATTGTAATAATTACCAGTTAATGCAACGTCATTTAAGGCGGTGTCGGCATAGTTTCTATTCTCATTAAGATAAACGTAATCTAAATTCCAATGATCAACGTTTCCAGAAAGTGTGGCAAAATTTTTAAACCTAAATTGAAATGCATCATTATGATATGCCGTATCAACAGGAATCATCACTAATTTAAAATTAGCAAGAGCAATTCCTGAAGTTGCCCATTGTCGAACCCAAGTGCTATCCGATTTTCTAAAAAATTCTAACCTTAAACTATCATTAACCTCTGGTTGATTTCCGTTTCCTTTTGCTTGATAGTAAAAGCTTAAAAAAACACTATCAGAAACTATCGTTAAATCGATAGGTTTGGAGGTTAAATAATCAGCTACACCATATGCTGTAGGATTAACAAAATTATAAGGATAACCATTAGAATCCAATCCGTCAAAAGTTGCTACTCCGTAAGAAATTGGATTTACACAAAACGTGGAGTTTATGTAAACATTATTATCCAGCCATTTTGATGCATCTGGATAATAGTGTTGTTGCGAAAAATCATCAATAAATGGCAACGATAACATCTTTTTTTCCACACTATTGCTTCTATAACGGTTGGCTCTTTGTTTTTCTGTTAATGAGGTAAGTTTTTTATTAAAACTTAATTCAACCAACGTGTCTCTTTGCGCTAATAAAATCAAAGATGAAAGAAAAAAAATATTTAATAAAAGCAGTTTAATCATAAATTAATTTGGTGTAATTAAAGAATCACTAGCGGGAGGATTGTAGTTAATTTTAGTAGGGTCATTAGTCAACCAAACATCTACAGAACTACCCATGTTAATAGTGCTATTTGCAGGATACGATTGCCTATAAATTCGAGCACTTAGAGAATCGGATTTGGTTATACAATTTTCATATATTTCTGCACCAATATTTAAAAAACTTTCTTGCAATTTTGATGCAGCTTCACTAGAGCTCAAATTAATTAAATAGGGAACTATTGCATTTTCACTACTAGTTCCACTCCCTAACGTTAAATTAATAACAGCACCTTTTGCAATTAAATCGTTTGGAAGTACCTGTTTACCACGAACATTCATTTTTACAACACAATTTAAACATTCTGAAGGAATATAATCTAATCTACCTACTTTTAGACCATAACTTTCTAATTTCGCAACAGCTAAACGTTGTGACATATCGACCACATCAGGAATACTTATTTTTGGTGGTATAACCTTGGAAATAGTCACGTAAATCACTCTATTTTCTTTCACTAAATCTTCGGCTTCTGGATATTGGTCTATTACCACACCTTTTGCTTCATTTTCGATATAAACAGAATCTAAAATTTCGAATTTTAATTCTTTATCTACCAACGTATTTTCAATTTCCGAAACAGCTAACCCATCTAATGAAGGGACTGTAATGGTTTGTCCATTATGAGTATAACTATCTACAAATTTTAACAACACCCAAACAGCAGTAAGCAATACCAATACAGCAATTGCAAAATGCAATAAAAACTTCTTACTTAGAAAAAATTTTAACATGGTTTTATTACTCACTTAATAACGTTTGGCAAATATATTAATTATATTAAGAGTAAAAATTAAAAACCTATAGTTAACTTCGCAACCTTATGATGCCCAACAAAAAAGTTTCGTTATATACGCTTGGATGTAAATTAAATTTTTCGGAATCCTCTTCTATTGCAAGAATGTTTGAAGAAGAAGGTTTTGCTCGAGTAGAGTTCGAAGAACACCCAGATATTTATGTCATTAATACCTGCTCTGTTACTGAAAATGCAGACAAAAAATGCAAACAATTGGTGAATAAAGCATTGAAAATAAATCCAAATGCATTTATTGCAATTATAGGTTGTTATGCTCAATTAAAACCTGAAGAAATTGCGAAAATTTATGGGGTAGATTTGGTGTTAGGTGCATCAGAAAAATTTAAGATTCTCGAACACTTTGACCAAATTAATAAAAACGAAAAAACAAAAATTTTTGCTTCAAAAATAAAAGAGGTGAATGATTTTGTACCCTCCTATTCCAAAGGCGATCGCACCAGGTCCTTTTTAAAAATTCAAGATGGTTGCGATTATTTTTGTTCTTTTTGTACAATTCCTTTGGCACGAGGAAAAAGTCGAAATCATTCTATTAAAGAAACCTTAAAAATTGCTCAAGAGATAGCAGGAACTGATGTTAATGAAGTAGTTTTAACTGGAGTTAACATTGGTGATTTTGGACAAGGTTCTGATGAAAATTTTTTCGAATTAATCAGAAAACTTGATGAAATAGAAGGAATCGAACGTTTTAGAATTTCCTCAATTGAACCTAATTTGTTAACAAATGAAATAATAGCATTAGTTTCAACATCGAAACGATTTATGCCTCATTTTCATATTCCATTACAATCTGGTTCAAACAAAATACTTAATTTGATGCGTAGAAAATATCAACGAGAATTGTATGTTGAACGTGTTGTTCAAATTAAAAAATTAATGCCTCATGCCTGTATAGGCGTAGATGTAATTGTTGGATTTCCTGGCGAAACGGATGCAGATTTTTTAGAAACCTATCAATTTATTAATGAGCTACCCATTTCTTACCTCCATGTATTCACCTACTCTGAACGACAAAATACTACGGCAATAAAAATGACAGAAGTGGTTTCAAAGGAAGACCGAAGTAAGCGTAGTAAAATGCTGCATATCTTATCAGAAAAAAAGAGGCGAAATTTCTATACTGAACATATTGGTTCAACTTTCAACGTATTATTTGAATCTGAAAATCACGAAGGTTTTTTAAATGGTTTTACTGAAAACTATATTAAAGTTAAAATCCCTTATGATAAAAAATTAGAAAACACGTTACAGCCAATGCAATTGTTGGGTATTGATGATGAAGGTATTGTGGAAGGAAAATTACATAAATCGATAACAATTAATCAATAACCTAAAAAACAGCATATGTTTCCATTTTTATCAGACCTCATAAATTATTTTTTAGGCACGACCTTTAAACTTCCATTTCCTATGTTTGGATTTATGGTTGCACTTGCATTTATTGCTGCCAACCGTTTTTTTATACTTGAAATGAAACGGAAAGAAGAACTTGGATTATTACAAGCTTACAAACAAACCATAATAAAAGGAGAAAAAGCAAGTATTGGTGAATTGTTAAGTAATGCCATTTTTGGTTTCATAATTGGATTTAAATTACTGGAAGCCATTTTACATTACAACGAATTAGTAAGCAATCCTCAAGGCTTTATTCTTTCAAGCAGAGGCAATGTTCTAGGCGGTATAGCTGTTGCGGCTATGTTAACCTACTTCAAATACCTTGAATCAGAAAAACTACGGTTGCCAGAACCTAAAAAAATTCAAGAACAAGTTCACCCTTATCAATTGGTTGGTAATATGACCTTTATTGCTGCGATTGGTGGAATATTAGGCGCAAAACTTTTCGATACGTTGGAAGATATTCCTCGATTACTAGCCCACCCTATTGAAACGATTGTTTCTGGTAGTGGATTAAGTATTTACGGAGGATTAATTATTGGTGGAGGCTCAGTAATTTATTATGCGAAGAAAAAAGGATTAAAAATTATACACGTAGTAGATGCTTGTATGCCTGCATTGATGTTGGCCTATGGTATAGGACGAATTGGGTGTCAGCTTGCTGGAGATGGTGATTGGGGTATGCCAAACGACCAACCCATACCAAAATCGTTAAGTTTTTTGCCTGATTGGATGTGGTCGTTTGATTACCATGGAAATGTTTTAGGAATAAATCTTCAAGAAGATTTTATAAGAATGGGGTTACCTAGTATTACAGGAAAGGCTTGGCCAACTCCATTTTATGAAACTATAATGGCATTCATCATTTTTGGAATACTTTGGTTGATGCGAAAAAAAATAAATATTGCAGGAATAATGACTTCAATATACTTAATTCTAAACGGAATTGAACGATTATTAATTGAGCAAATAAGAATTAATCCAAAATACGATGTTGTTGGAATGAGGCTAACTCAAGCAGAAATAATAGCGGTATTATTTATTATATTCGGAGTAATCGGACTATTCTATTTTAAGAAAAATGCAAAAAAACAACAGGTCTAATTTTTTGAAAAATTAAATCCCAAGTAAATTTTTATCCAAAAGAATTTCTTATTTTGTGAGAAGTTTAGATAAAGGTAAAAACAATCAAAAATTAATTATGACTAAGTTAAAAGCAGGCGATAAAGCACCCGATTTTGGAGTGACCGATCAAGATGGTAAAACTCATTATCTAAGTGATTACAAAGGAAAAAAATTAGTACTTTATTTTTATCCAAAAGACCTTACTCCAGGCTGCACAATAGAATCATGTAATTTAAGAGATAATTATTCTATATTAAAAAAACAAGGCTATGAAGTAATTGGTGTTAGCGCCGATTCAGAAAAAAAACATGTACAATTTATAGATAAACATGATTTGCCATTTACTCTTTTGGCAGATACTGAAAAAAAAGTAATCAATGCATATGGCGTGTGGGGTCCAAAAAAATTTATGGGAAAAGAATTTGAAGGAATAAACAGAACAACATTTATTATCGATGGAAATGGTATTATTCAAAAAGTAATCGATAAAGTAGAAACTAAAAATCATGCAGAGCAAATTTTAAGCTAATAAAAACAAACAATATAATACAATATGAGCGAAGTAAAATCAGAAAAACTAAAAGCCTTACAACTAACCATGGATAGGTTAGAAAAAACCTACGGAAAAGGAACAATTATGAAATTGGGTGATGCTCCAATTATTGAAGTAGACGTAATTCCATCAGGATCGCTAAGTCTAGATGTAGCTTTAGGAGTGAATGGATATCCAAAAGGTAGAATTATTGAAATATACGGACCAGAATCATCTGGTAAAACCACATTAGCTTTGCATGCCATTGCTGAGTGTCAAAAAAAGGGTGGAATAGCTGCTTTTATTGATGCTGAACATGCTTTCGACCAATCTTATGCTGCTGCACTAGGAATTGACACAGAGAATTTATTAATGTCACAGCCCGACAATGGTGAACAAGCGTTGGAAATTGCTGATAATTTAATTCGTTCAGGAGCAATTGATATTATTGTTATTGATTCGGTAGCTGCACTTACTCCAAAAGCAGAAATTGAAGGTGAAATGGGCGATTCTCAAATGGGATTGCAAGCACGTTTAATGTCGAAAGCCCTACGAAAGTTAACCTCTTCTATAAGTAAAGCAAATTGTACCGCCATATTTATTAACCAATTGAGAGATAAAATTGGTGTGATGTTTGGAAATCCAGAAACCACCACAGGAGGAAATGCTCTTAAATTTTATGCTTCAATTCGAATCGATGTAAGAAGAGCCACACAAATAAAAGATGGTGAAGAAGTAACCGGTAATAGAACCAAAATAAAAGTTGTAAAAAATAAAGTTGCGCCACCTTTTAGAAAAGCTGAATTTGATATTATGTACGGTGAAGGTATTTCTAAGGTTGGTGAAATTATCGACATTGGCGTTGAAGCTAATATTATTAAAAAAGCAGGTAGTTGGTTTAGTTATGGTGAAACCAAACTTGGCCAAGGAAGAGATGCTGTTAAACAATTACTTTTAGATAATCCAGAATTAATGGCTGAACTTGAACAAAAAGTTGTAGATGTTTTACATAAGACACCACTTCAAGTTTAAGAATTATAATTAATTTTGAGTCCCGCTATAAGCGGGACTTTTTTTTAAATCTCATGAGATCTATTTCTATACTTATTATTACTTTCGTTTTTATGTTTTCATGTAAAAATGATGCAAAAAAAACCAATGAACAAAAAAGACCCCTTGTAGACTCTACTGAATTTACCAAAGCCGTTGATTTCGAGGCTATAAATACATTGTTAAAAGCAGATCCTAGCAATCCTACACTTTACTTAAAACGTGCTAGATTGTATCAAAAATACAATGATAAATTAATGGCGATTGAAGACATTGACCGAGCCATAAAAATAGATTCATTAACTCCAGAATACTATTTGTTAAAATCAGAATTACAAAAAAGTGAATACCAATACTCCGATGCCAAAAGAACATTAGATAAATGTTTACTAATTGATAATAAAAATATTCAAGCCCGTATCGGGTTGGGATGGATAGCATTTATTATTCAAAATTACAAACAAGCTATAGAATATGCTGATGCAGCATTAAAATTAGATGTTTATAATGCAGAAGCATACTATCTAAAAGGAATGATTTTTTATGAAAAAAAAGATACTTCTAAAGCCATATCAAGTTTTATTACAGCAACCGAACAAGAAAAAAATTATTACGATGCGTATACCCAACTTGGTTTATTGCACTTAAACCAACCCAATACACTTGCAAAAGAATATTTTAAAAATGCATTAGCTATTAAACCAACTAGTTCTGAAGCCTTATACAATTACGGTTATGCTTGTCAACTAAATAAAGATTACGCTGATGCAATTACTACCTATCAAAAAATGATTAAAATTAAACCATTTAGAGAACCTTATTTTAATTTAGGTTTTATAAACCAAGAATACTTACATGAATATGCTATTGCCATAGATTTTTATAATAACGCCATTAAAATGTCTCCTATGTATTTTGAATCATATTACAATCGAGGATTGTGTTATGAAAATTTGGGTGATTATAAAAATGCTGAATTAAATTTTAGAAACGCCCTAAAAATAAAATCAGATTACGATTACGCTGCCATAGCACTCGAAAGAGTATTGAAGAAAAAATAATTCAAAATTTATTTTTTTGAATACATCTACACCTTAATATTAATTTTAAAATGAACTATCTATCAGTTGAAGAAATATCAAAATCGTATGGTATTAGAGTATTATTTGATAAAATAACTTTTGGAATAGATAAAGGTGATAAAGTCGCTTTTATTGCAAAAAATGGATCAGGAAAATCTACATTTTTGAGAATTTTAGCCGGACTAGAAGGATATGACTCAGGAAATGTAGTGTTTAGAAAAAACATAAAAGTTGGCTATTTACATCAAACCCCACAATTTGTTCCAGAAAACACCATTTTCGAAACCATTTTTAAGGCCAATTCACCAGAAATTGATGCTATACGAGCATATGAACAAGCCTTGTTACATCCTAGCAATAACGAAAAAATGCAAAAAGCGTTTAATCAAATGGATGAACTTAAAGCATGGGATTATGAGACTAGAATTAAACAAATTTTAGGTCAGCTCAAAATTCATAATCTTGATCAAAAAATAGGAGAACTTTCGGGAGGACAACAAAAAAGGATTGCATTAGCCCAAGTATTAATTGAAGAACCCGATTTTATTATTTTAGATGAGCCCACCAATCACCTCGATTTAGATATGATTGAGTGGCTGGAAAATCACCTATCAAAAGAAAATATCACCTTACTAATGGTAACCCACGACAGGTATTTTTTAGAACGTGTATGTAACGAAATTATTGAACTAGACAATAAAACGCTTTACAAATACAAAGGCAATTACAGTTATTTTTTAGAAAAAAAACAAGAACGAATAGAAATTTTTGAAGCCAATGTTGATAAAGCGCAAAATCTCTATCGTAAAGAATTAGAATGGATGAGGCGTATGCCAAAAGCACGAGGTACAAAAGCAAAATCAAGAGAGGGTGCATTTTATTCAACAGAAAAAACGGCTCATCAACGATTAGACAAAACCAAAGTCGACATCACCGTAAATGTTACTCGTTTGGGAAGTAAAATTTTAGAACTCCACCATTTAAAAAAATCGTTTGGAGAATTAAAAATTCTTAATGATTTTAGTTATGTTTTCAAAAAAAATGAACGTATTGGTATTGTTGGTAAAAATGGTGTGGGCAAAACAACTTTCTTAGATATTATTATGGGTAAACAACTCATTGATGGAGGCAAAGTAAGTGTTGGTGAAACCGTTGTTTATGGATATTATACGCAAGGTGGAATTAATTTTAAGGACGACAAAAAAGTTATCGAAGTAATAAAAGATATTGCCGAATTTATTCCTTTAACTAAAGGTAAAACCCTTACTGCAGCTCAATTGCTTGAAAAGTTTTTATTTACTCGTGATTCTCACTATAATTATGTCGAAAAATTAAGTGGTGGCGAAAAACGACGGCTCTATTTGCTTACCATTTTAATGAAAAATCCAAATTTTCTTATTTTGGATGAACCAACTAACGATTTAGACATTGTAACATTAAACGTATTGGAAGAGTTTTTAGAAGATTTTCAAGGTTGTTTAATTGTTGTAACGCATGATAGGTATTTCATGGATAAATTAGTCGATCACCTATTTATTTTTGAAGGAGATGGAAAAATTAAAGATTATTTAGGACGATATTCTGATTATAGAATTGAATTAAAAGAACTAGAAATTATTGAAAAAGCAGCTTTAAAAGACAGGGGAATTGTGCAACCCAAGACAACCATTAACAGTGATAAGCTAAAATCAAAGCCCTCCTTTAAAGAAAAATTTGAATTTGAACAATTAGAAAAAGAATTACCGCTTTTAGAGGAACAAAAAAATAAATTAGCAGAACAACTTAATCAGCATAATTCCGATCATAATGAGCTACTTAAACTTACTCAAAAATTAGGTTATGTAACTAAACAACTAGACGAAAAAACTGACCGATGGTTGGTGTTATCAGAGCTAATGAGTTAATATGTGCCTTAATTATTTATTTTAATACTTAGTACCGCTCTATCCGAATGATTTAGAACATCCTCAGCAATGCTTCCTTTTAATAGATGTGCTAACCCAGTTCTGCCATGCGTTCCAATAGCCAATAAATCGGCATTAATTTGATCGGCAAAATTCAATATTCCATCTTCTTCAGATTGGTCATTATAAATAGTCAGTGTACAATTTGATAATTGATGCTTATCTACAAACCTATTCATGTTTTCATTACTTTTCAACGTAGTTTCAAAGTTGATTGGTGTATTAATTCTAACAAAATGGAGTTGGGCGTCAAAGATTGATGCAAATTGTTTAAAACCTTTAAACATAATGTTCGCTTCGTTATAAAAATTAGACGCTATTAATATGTTTTTTATTTCAAATTTCTGGTATTCTTTTTTTATAACTAAAACAGGGCATGTTGAGTAACGAACAACCCTTTCGGCATTTGAGCCTAAAATAATTTCGTTAAACCCTTTAGCACCATGTGATCCCATAACAACCATATCAATCTGTTTATTTTCGATATAATTACGTATTCGATTAAAAATGGCATCATATTCTATGGTAAATTCGACTAAAATATTCGTTAAGAAACTTTCATGTAATAAACTTTTCATGTTATCTTCTGCCATTTCTCTCATAAAGGTGGCTTGAGGTAAACTTTCAAAATTTACTAATCCAGAATCGTAAGAAACTATTGGTGTTTCAATTACGTGTAGAAAATGAATTCGTGCGTTAAGTTTTTTTGCCAGTTGGGCAGCAACTTTTACAGCATAAATTGAACATTTAGAAAAATCGGTAGGAACTAAAATTTCTTTAATCATGACTTTAATTTTTGTACTAAGTTACTCATTATTAGTACAAATTAACATGATATCAATCATCCTAAAGTAGGTATAAAAAATAGTAAACTATTCTTTATACCTATTAATCCATTAGTTGATTGTTTTTCCAAAAAAATTATTTTGAATCAATTCTTCTAACAACATTCTTTTGCCATTATAAAATGGGGTAATCCAAGCATCTTTTTGTCCTGATTTAATTATTTTCTGACGTAATACTTCTGCTTCGGCAATGGTAGTAAATATACCTTGAGTAAATCGTGTAATTTCGTCAGGGTAATTGTTAACCAAGGGTTCACCGTATTGTTTTAAATGATTCCATTTATAATTTTGTGGAAAATGATATGCAGCAATTTGAACTCTAAACTCCAAACCGCTTGCGCAAGATTTTCCTCCCATAGCAATTAATTTTTTATAAATCGTTTTATCATTCAAATCTTTACCCACAAAGAATGAAAAATCAATAAACTGATCACTACACGGACCAACAGCCAAAGGTTTAGTAATGCCTAAATCATCTTTTTGTCTTTCAGTTAATTCATCTAGTTTTTTACGTTGGCCGAATACAAATACAGTTACAAAAGCATCTTCAGCAGCTTTTTCTTTTTGTGTAACCATTAGCCTAAATTTTTCAGCTTGTTCAAGTGTTTCGAATGGACCAAAAGTATAGCGTGTAATACCATCAGGGTATGTTTTCGCAGTTATTTTACCATATTTTTCGAGATAACCTAACTTAAAATCATCAGGATTTGTAACTGCACCAATTTCTACTTTAAAAGTTAATCCAGCTATATTTTTGCCTCCAGCATTCTCTAATGTATTTTGAGGGTCTAAATTAACGTTTTCATTTTTAACTAAATCTGTTGCATTTTTTTTCTCTAAGGTAGTAGTTTGTTCTGTTTTTTCAGTAGTTGTTGTTAATTGATTGTGTATCGTCACGTCATCCAAAAATTCTGTTTTTGAATATTTATCTGGATAATATTGTTGTACTGTTTTTGCTTGTCCCTGGTCATTTACTTGAACCTTTATACTTGCTAAAATAGGGTCTTGTTTAATAATATTTTGTCGAGCAATTTCTGCAGCTAACAACGTTTTATATTCTCCCACTACTTTTGTAATATTACCATCAGCAAGAGTTTTTTCAGTAATTGGAAACCCATCCAAATTAACTTCGCTTACATTAACATTTCCCAAATCCAAAAAATAGTTTACGCCATCCACTTGTTTTTCACCATCTTCTGTTAAGATTTTTTTGTAAACCATGTCTTCATATCCTTCTTTGGTACTTTCCTTTCTGTATTTGTCAATTTGGATATCAATTTTTTCTTGTAAGATGTTTTCTTTTGAAGCAGCCACATCTTCAACTACCTGTTTAGAACCAACATTAAAATCATGTTCCACTTGCACATAGGTCTCTAATGATTGTACATCCAAATAATCAATTTTTGGGTCATAACCTTCTACTTCAATAGCTATTTTATATTTATTTCCTGGAGTTAAGGCCAACATATATTTACCAGAGGAGGAGTTCGATTTAAATTTTCCGGCTACATCACCTGTTTTGTCGTTAGTAACCGTAATATTTGCTTCTGTAGGTTTTCCTTCTGCGTTAACTACCCCAACAATTAAAGCTAAAATTGGTCTTTTGCCAAAATTGCCTGGACTCACGGTATATATATCGTGCATTCCATTTTCACTTCTACCAGCAGTTGAGTAATATCCAGTTTTTGCATCAGCGCTTAAAACGTAATATCTATCATCATCAATGGTATTTACCGGGTATCCAATGTTCATAGGCTCATCCCAACCATCTTCATTCAAATAAGTGTAAAAAATATCATAACCACCCATACTATTATGACCTTTTGAACTGTAATACATTGTTCGTCTATCGGGATGTATAAAAGGGGCATCATCATCATATTTTGTATTTATGGTTGGCCCTAAATTTTGAACATTTCCCCAAGAGCCATCTGATTGTAATTCAGCCACATAAATATCTCTGCCTCCAAAACCACCTTCTCTATTACTTGAAAAATAAAGTTTTTTTCCATCACTTGTTAAACTAGCGCTTCCTTCCCAAGCTTGGGTGTTTACACCACCTCTTAATTTCTCAGGTTTTGTCCAGCTATCTCCATTAAGTGTACTTGTGTATATATCGCCATTGTCTGTTTTATTGCTCTTGTAAATAAACAATTCTTGACCATCTACCGATAGTGCAATACTAGCATCATGACCAATTGTATTGATATTATCACCTATACTTTCTGGTTCTAACCATTTGTTTCCAACTTTATACGAAACCATAATATCTTCATAATACTCACCTCTTGGGTCAGGTTTTCCAGTTTTATCCATTAACCCACCTTTACTTCGAACACCCCTGTAGGTATAAATCAAAACCGTTTCATCTGAGGTAATAACAGGAACGTACTCCGAATTTTCTGTATTAATGGGAGCGCCAATATTTACAATATCAACCGACAAACTATCAGCAGTAAATTTCTTAGCATTTTGACAATAAATAATATTCTGTCTGGCTTTTGCTTTTTGTTCTTCACCAATATCTTCATGCGACATATACGAAGAATACATTTCAATAGCTTTGTCGAAATCTTTATTAACAGCATAAGCTCGTGCTAAATAAAAATTCACTTCATTAAACGTTGGGTTCTTCTCCTTTACTTCGAGTAGGGTTGTCAATGCCAAATCTTTTTTAGTTTTAAAAAAAGTATAACAAATGCCTTCCATTAATTGATAATAGGGATCTTGAGGGTTATTTGTAGCAAGTTCTTGAAATAATTCTAATGCCTTGGGTATATTTTGCATGTCATCGTCAAAATAATACGACTCCGCTTTTTGTAATATTTCTTTTTCTTGCTTGCTTGTTAATGGCGTTTGAGCTTGCAAAAAGCCTATTGTTAAAAACATTAACAAAAGTATCTGAAGGCAAAAGTTTGATTTAATCATTTTATTATCAGTATTATATATTATTTCGAAACTAAAGTAATTTAATTTTTTTTCGATAGTTATTAACAGCTTTTACACTTATCAACCAAGTTATTAACACACCGTTTGATTTAAACAACTTATATTTGCAAAAACATAAAAATATAATGGAATATAATCTGTACGAATTAAAAAATGGAATTAGAATAGTTCATAAACCCATTCCTGGTAAAATTGTACATTGTGGATTTATTATTAATACAGGCAGTCGTGACGAAAGATTGTATGAAAATGGCATTGCTCATTTTATTGAACACACCATTTTTAAGGGTACTTCCAAAAGAAAATCTCACCATATTTTAAACCGAATTGACAGTGTAGGAGGTGAATTGAACGCTTATACTACAAAAGAAAAGACCTGTGTTTATGCTTCATTTGTGGTAGATTATTTTGAACGAGCAACCGAATTACTTTCGGATATTTTAATTAATTCCATTTTCCCTGAAAAAGAAATTGAAAAAGAAAAAGATGTTATTATTGATGAGATTCATTCTTATCAAGATACCCCATACGAACAAATTTATGATGATTTTGAAGAGTTAGTGTTTAAAAATCACCCATTAGGAATGAATATATTGGGCACCGTTAAAAGTGTAAAAAAAATTAATAGAATAAAAATATTGGATTTTATTAATAGAAATTACGCCACCAATCAAATTGTTTTTAGTGTAATTGGAAACATTCCTGAGAAAAAACTACTTAACACTGCCAAAAAATATATAGAAGGTTTTGAAACCAAGTCGATGATTCCGAATCGATTAAATTTTGAGAATTACCAACCATTCAATACCGTACAAAAAAAAGACAACACTCAGGCTCATGCAATCATTGGTAATATTGCCTACAGTTCAAAACACAAGAAAAAACCAGGCTTTATTCTTCTCAATAATATTTTAGGTGGCCCCGCCATGAATAGTCGTTTAAACATGTGCATTAGAGAAAAATATGGTTTCGCTTATGCTGTTGAATCCAATTACACGACGTACTCTGATGTTGGAATTTTTAGTGTTTATCTAGGTACCGACGAAAAAAACCTCAATAAATCGATTGAGTTAACTATGCAAGAATTCAAAAAATTAAGAACTCAAAAATTTTCTTCCATTCAACTTCATAGAGCAAAACAACAATTACTTGGTCAAATAACCTTATCAGAAGAAAACAATGTAAACATTATGCTTGGCATTGGTAAAAGCTTGATAAATTATGGGAAAGTAGATAGCTTGTCTGAAGTTTATCAAAAAATCAACCAAATTACTAGTGACGAACTTTTTGAAATTTCTAACGAAATTTTCGACCCAACTATGCTCAGTTCATTGATATACGCAACCAAAAAATAAATTCCATGCATTTCCTTTCCGAAGATTTAGAACAATATATAAAAACCCATTCTGAACGTGAAACTGAATTATTATACAACCTAAATCGCGAAACTTGGGAAAAAGTAATTAACCCCAGAATGTTATCAGGGCATGTTCAAGGTAGAGTTTTAAGTATGTTAAGCCACATGATTAAGCCCAATCATATCTTAGAAATTGGCACATACACAGGGTATTCTGCCATTTGTTTAGCCGAAGGGTTGACCGATAATGGAAGCATCGATACCATTGATATTAATGAAGAGTTAGAAAATTTGGTGGTTAAATATATAACCCAAGCCCAGTTAACCTCAAAAATTAACTATCATATTGGAGATGCGTCTAGAATAATTCCTCAACTTCAAAAAACGTATGACCTCATTTTTATTGATGCCGACAAAATCAATTATAGTTTATATTATGATTTAGTTTTTGACAAGTTAGCAATAGGTGGATTTATCATCGCAGACAACGTGTTATGGAGTGGAAAAGTTGTTGAACCGATTAAACCAGATGATATAGATACGAAGTCTATATTAACATTTAACAACAACATACAAAACGATAACCGTGTTCAGAATGTGCTTTTCCCAATTCGTGATGGTTTAATGGTCATCAGAAAAATCTCGAATTAAGAAATTTGTACAGCCATTCTATCTACTTACAGCAACTTTAAAGTTATCCATTGAGCCATCAGAAAAAATAAGTTTTACAACGTAAGTTCCTTTTGTTATACCAGCAACATTTACTTTCAGCGGTTCATTTGAAATAGTTTTGTTTTCAGACAACACTAATTTTCCAACAACATCATAAAATTGAACCAACACTTTACCTGATATATTTTTTCTCGTTGGTAAGTTTAGCATATTCCGTGCAGGATTAGGGTAAGGTAATTCTGATTTATATTGAACATTATTTAATAAACCTGTTATAACATCCATAGTAACAGAAATAGATGGTGTTGCATCAAAACCAAACCCAGCCCAATACCATTGTAGTGGTTGACCCGAAGGCAGCGTTTTAACTGGAGCAACAGGCATTAAATAATTATTAATCGTAGCTGTATAATCCAATTGCACATCATAACCTAAACGTAATTCATTGCTAGCATTGTAAATACAAAACAAATATTTTTGATTATCAAGTAAATTAACTGGCGCGTTAAAAGGTAAATATACATTCACACCATTTTCAGTCTCATCAGCATAAAAATGGAGTGCATCGCTTAATTGAGTTAAACTATTAAATGTTGGACTAACCACCGATAAATCGGTAAAAACATCGTTCCATTGATAAGCTCGAATTTCAATTATTTCGTTGGCCATCACGTTATTTATTGGAATACAAGAAAATGTCATTCCTTTCACAGTTGCTCTGCTCGCATTTGAGTTTTTGAATACTAAACAGGATTCCCAATCATCATACGCAGTAGTAGTTTCATTTAATGAATATGCTGTTGAGTAAAGTGGATTATTCAATGTGTCAACCCTACTTTTGGCAAACACGTTATTTGTTATGTTAAAACTTGTATTAAAAATATTATCCGAACTATCTTCATCGTTTGCCAAATTAATGGTGTACCTAATTTTATAGGTTCCTAAATTCCATGATGAAGGTGCAAAAGTACCTAAATCCGCATAAATGGTATCAACAGTAACACCAACTGGTGCAGTAAAATTTAATGGAATGGAAGTATTTGAATATACTGACGAACCATTATACGTAACATCAACACTTGCTGTAATTCCCGTTTGTGGATTAGAACCAGGATTAAAAACATTTAAACCTAAATCAACCGAATATTCTGAACCATTATTCGCTAAAAAAATTGGTATAGCTTGATGATTCGACATTACTATGTCAGCTGCACTAGAACCTAAATCATTTGCATTCAACCCTACTTTTGTTCCAATAAATGCATGCACTCCACCCATTGCAATAAAATCTTTTAATAAATCGCCCTCTTCACTTCCAATAGATACCACAGGAATAGTTACTGAACTACCAACAGTAGTCCCTCCCATCAAAAATGGACCGGGATCTCTATTAATCAAAATTAATCCAATAGCTCCTGCTTGTTGCGCATAATTAGCTTTGATGTCGTGCCAACAAAAACTACGGTATGCTACGGCAATTTTACCCGTTAAATTGTTAATTAAAGGTTCGCAAGCGTCTTGCCATATAGGATTTCCATTGGCATCAATAGTGGTATCAACCCCATCGTCAACAAACATTAATTCAGCTTCGATGGCATTAGCCGGATTAGTTAAATCGGGTGTTGACCAACCCGTAGAAGCGGCATCGGCCCAAAATGAATTAATTACACCTAATAATAACGGATTATTTGGACTTTGTGTTATCTTAACTATAACTTGACTAGATAAACCTTTAATGAATAACATCAACAACAGAGAAACGTATAATTTTTTCATGGGAATTTATTTATTGTTGGTCTAATTTACAACTAAATCTGTAAAACGTAAAAAAAATATAAAAATAAAAGCCCTCGTATTTTAAACGAGGGCTTTAATAAATAATAAGTTTAAAACTTATTTGTTATCTGTTTACAGAAACTTTAAAAGTATCTTTAGAACCATCAGCAAATGTTAAGCTGAATACATAAGCACCATTGCTAATAGAAGCAACGTTAACTTTTAATGATTCAGTACCAATTGTTTGGTTTTCAGAAATAACTTTTTTACCAGTTATATCAAATACTTCAACAGTAACGTTACCAGTAACCCCTTTTCTAACAGGAACAGTTAACATATTAACTGCTGGGTTTGGATAAGGAGCTGTTGCAACTTCTGAAGTTACATTGCTAACGCCAGTAGCGATATCAAAAGTTACAGATATTGCAGGAGAAGCATCATAACCAAAACCATCTCTGTACCAAGTAGCAGCACCACCATTTGGCAAATCTTTTACTGGAGCTATTGGTTGTAAGTAGTTATTTACTGTTGTAGTATAATCTACGTGTGTGTTATGACCAATTCTTAATGAGTCACTAGCATTGTATATACAGAATAAATAACGTTGGTTATCTAACATTGACACAGGAACATCAAAATTTAAATAAACATTTACGCCATTTTGAGTTTCATCAGCATAGAAATAGGTACCAGAACCTTGTTGAACAAGAGCAGTAAACGTTGGAGGAGTATTTACATCGGTAAAAACATCGTTCCATTGGTATGCTCTAATTTCTAAAAGCTCATTGGTCATGGTTTGTCCAACTGGAGCAGCAGAAAAAGTCATACCTCTTGCCACTGCACCACGAGTACCTGCATTTGCATTTCTAAAAGCAATACAAACCTCAAAATCATCGTATAGAGTAGTAGTTTCATTTAATGAGTATGAAGTTGTAGAAACTGGTTGTTTAGTTGCAGAATCAATAGGACATTTTGCATAAACATAATCAAGATTGGTAATCTCAAAATTATAGCTGTAACTATTATCGGTAGCATCTTGATCAGTAACAGGTAAATTTAATGTATAGGTTACTGTATAAGTACCCACAGTCCAAGCTGTAGGTGAAAAAGTACCTAAATCAAAATATTGAGTATCAACTACAATACCTGCTGGAGCAACAAAATTTAATGGAGCAGCAGTATTAGAATATACTGAGCCCACACCAGCTAAAGTAACATCAACCGTAGCAGTAACACCATTTTGGTTGTTATTACCATAGTTAAATGCCCACATACCAAAATCAACTGGAAATTCAGTTCCATTATTTGCTAAACCATAAGGAGTAGCTAGGTTTTCTGGCATTAAAATATCGGCAATACTAGAACCCATATCGTCGTTATAAATACCAACTTTAGAGCCAATAAAACCCGTTACAACACCTGGACAACTTTGTAAAGCTAAATACATATCATCACCAGCAATTCGACCAATTTGTACAATCGGAATAGTATCTTTTGTTCCATAAGCACCACCAGCCATACCAACAGCATCACCAGTGTGATTAATAATAATTAAACCTATAGCACCTCTTTTTTGTGCATTATAGCCTTTTAAGCCAAATTCACAAGAACCACGATATACCACAGCAATTTTACCTGTCATATCCTGAGTAGCAGCGTTTGTGGTATCGCAACCTAATGCAGATTTTGGAACACCAACTAATGGAGGTGTACCAACACCAGTAACCATACCAGGAGTACCGTCATTAATCATTTCAAGTGGACCAGAAACCGCATTAACACCTAAAAAGATGTTTGGCAAAGCCCAGTCAGTAGAAGTACCATCAAGTTTTCCTGCATATTGGAAAGGATAATTCCCTTCAAGCCCTGTATTACAAGGCACGGAAGTTAGCGAAGTGATAACCTGAGAAAAGCCCAAGGTAGACGCTAAAACTAACCCCGCAAATAAAGTAATTTTTTTCATTTTCTAAATTTTTAGTTAGTTAATACTATTAGTTGTTTGGTCAAAGATAACCATTTTATTTTATTAGAAAGTTACTTTTTAGTAAAAATATCATGTGGTAGATTCAAGTATCAAATGCAACTTTTTGGTTTATAAAGTTATAAAATAGT